>JAPSLU010000277.1 GCA_031180405.1 Bacillus sp. (in: firmicutes)
GTAAATACGTTAAGTAAACCATAATCCTTTAATAATTGAATTACTACGGTAAGCGGGATGACAACCAAGGCTAGCTGCACAATCCCTAGCGAAGCTTTTTGTAAGGCTAACCCAATAATTTCAAGCCAGCCGTCTGGAATATGATTTGTTTGGCTAACAAATCCATATTGCGCGATTTCGCTTCCTCCTTGCCAAGTAAGGTTCACCACAACGGCTGATCCAAAGGCAAGACCGAGCCGAACAATTAAAATAATCCATAGCTTCAACCCAACCTTTGCGGCAACGGAGGATTCCACGAGTAGATTATGTGAAAACGAAAGCATTAATGCTAAAATAAACACTTCCTTCACTGTTAACTCAAGTGATAAAATGGCCCCAATTCCAGCGTAAAGGTTAAGAAAGTTTCCAATAACAAGCGGAATAGCCGCTTCACCTGATAATCCGAATAATCCCATTAAAGGTGAGATTAGTTGAACAATCCATCCTAAAACAGGTGTGTATTGCAACAAACTCACAATTAACGTAATTGGAAAAATGACCTTTCCTAATGTCCAGGTTGTTTGCAAGCCTGTATTAAGACCTGCTTTCAAGCTGTTTCCCACGTAAACCCTCTCCCTTGGTGTAAAATCTTCAGCTAGGGTTTTATTGACTAGCATCTAAATATCGTACATTTGAATGGCCCTTCATTCGGCGGAAAATCATGATTCCTACCGCAACAATTATTAGAACAATGGAAATAACCTGTGCAATTCGTAGCGTGTCTGTCAGCATTAAGCTGTCTGTTCTAAGTCCTTCAACAAAGAATCGACCAATCGAATACCAAATAACATACGTTAAGAAAAGCTCTCCACGTCTAAAGTTTGCTTTTCGCAGCAATAGTAAACCGATAACCCCAACTAAACTCCATAATGATTCATATAAAAACGTCGGATGATAATATTGACCATTTATATACATTTGATTCACGATAAATTCAGGTAAAAATAGCCCCTCTAAAAACTCTCTTGTCACAGGTCCACCGTGTGCCTCTTGGTTCATAAAATTACCCCAGCGACCAATTGCCTGGCCTAAAAGGATACTCGGAGCAGCTATGTCGGCTAATTTCCAGAATGAAATTTTTTTGACACGAGCAAAAATAGCCCCTGTAATAACAGCCGCAATTAATCCACCGTGAATCGCAAGCCCACCATTCCATATTTTAATAATGTCACCTGGGTTTTGAGAATAATAATCCCATTGAAAAATAACATAATAAGCTCTAGCTCCTAAGATCGCAATCGGAATGGCAAATAACACAAGGTCCACAAACGTATCTTTATGTAACCCTCGTCTTTCACTTTCCTTGACAGCGATAAAAAGCCCAAGCAATGCCCCCAGACCTATAATCACTCCGTACCAGTGAATTTGCAGCGGACCTAATTCAAGAAAAATCGGATCAAGAGGCTTAATACTCTCTTCCATTTCTTCATCTCCCTATCTATGTATAATTATTATTTTCTCTACTTCCTTCATCTAGGAGAACGGCATTAGGTATAACCATACTTATTTACTTTTTTACGCACCGCTTTTACCTAATCCTTCCGATTATCAGAACAAAGGAATCGGCCATTTCCCCCGATTCCACACTTTCTATGAATACCCTCAATCTGATTAGGTTTTTTCAACAGTTTCAGCTTATTCCTCTTCGTGGTCTCCATCCTCAATCACACCAGCAAGCTTGCTCGTAAACTGCTCAGCTGCATTTACACCCATTCGTTTTAAACGGTGATTCATCGCAGCTACTTCAATAATAACCGATAAGTTTCGACCAGGTCGTACTGGAACTGTAAGTTTTGTTACGTCAGAATCAATAATTCTCATTTTATCTTCTTCAAGACCAAGGCGGTCATATTGTTTATTTTGATCCCATAGCTCTAGATTAATAACAAGTGTGATGCGCTTAAAGCTACGAACGGCACCAGCACCAAATAATGTCATTACGTTAATGATTCCTAATCCTCTTATTTCTAATAAATGCTCGATTAGCTCTGGAGCGCTACCAATAAGGGTATCAGTGTCTTCCTGTCGGATTTCCACACAATCATCGGCAACTAAACGGTGTCCACGTTTCACAAGCTCTAGCGCCGTTTCACTTTTACCGACACCACTTTTACCGATAATTAAAACTCCAACTCCGTAAATATCCACTAAAACACCATGAACAGCCGTTGTTGGTGCTAATTTCCCTTCAAGAAAATTCGTTAAATGACTAGACAAACGAGTTGTTTTCATCGGTGAACGTAATACCGGAACTCCTTCACGCTCAGACGCATCAATAAGCTCCTGTGGTGTTTCCATTTCTCTTGTCACAATAATTGCAGGTGTTATATCTGTACAAAGCTCGTCCATGCGATGCTTCTTTTCTTGCTCAGAAAGCTGATGAAAAAACGATAGCTCTGTTTTACCTAGCAGCTGCACACGTTCTTTTGGATAATATGTAAAAAAGCCAGCCATCTCAATTCCAGGTCGTGACAGATCACTCGTTGTAATCGGACGGTTAATTCCCTCTTCACCACTTATGATTTCAAAGTTAAATTTATCAACAAGATCTTTTGTGCGGACTTTTGGCACGATGCATCCTCCTTTATTACAAGAAGTAAATTACCCCTTGTTCCCTTCATCTAACAGAAAAGCTTCATGCGCCTAAGTCAGCCCCCAAAAGCAAAAGATGCAAATGAACGTTCTTTGTCTTCCATTCATTTGTGGCTTATAACCTCCGGGGCTAGGCTAGGCATCTTACTTCTTTTGCAAAAAGTAAGACTGCTGGAGCTGGACCGCTAGACTAAGTACATTTTTTTATACTTACTCATACACAGTAGAAAGACTTCTGTCTCTATTCTAGCATTAGTATAATACTTTCCAAAATAAAAATTGATATAAACGAACTTAAACACAAATTCCTCGCTACCCCTTTTTTTCGTGAAGATATATAAACAGTGAATACAGACAAAAAGGAGGGAGAAGGATGAAAATAATGATTGACGCTGGCCATGGGTATGAAACCCCTGGAAAACGGACTGTGGATGGAATGAAGGAATACGAATTTAATCGGGCAGTTGCAAACGAAATGAAAAAGCTTCTGTCCCAATATAAGGGAATGACTGTGGTATTTGCACATTCTGATCAAGAAGACGTATCTTTACAAGACAGAGTTGCGAAGGCGAACGAAGAATTTGTAGATTTGTATCTTTCTATTCACGCAAACGCCCATGGAAATGGGAAGGAATGGACAAGTGCTGAAGGTATTGAGACCTATGTTTACACTACAAAACCACTGGCTGCATTACAATTAGCCAACATTATTCAAAATGAGCTCATCCAAAGCACCACTCGAAAAAACCGCGGCGTTAAGACAGCCAATTTTCACGTATTAAAAGCAACAAGTATGACAGCGGTCTTATGTGAGTGTGGATTTATGACAAACAAGACAGAAGCAGCCCTGCTCCGCACTTCTAGTTATCGCCTTACATGTGCAAAAGCGATTGTAAAAGGCATTGAAACGTATTATAAATTAACAAAAACATCCAAACCCGCTAGCTTATACAAAGTTCAAGTCGGCGCTTTCTCAAACAAGGACAACGCTAAAGCTCTTGTTAAAAAATTAAAATCGCTAGGTTATGAAGCAATGATTGTTAAGTAAAATACCACCAAATTGGGGCAGTCCTTTCGGGGACTGTCCCAGTTACTATTTACGGTCAACTGCAACCTTTTCATCTGATAGTTGCTTATAAATATTCAATTCAAAATAAGTTGTAGAAATCATTTTTTCTGTTCTTTCTACATTGATATCCATTGTGAATTGTTCTTTCTTTGGATGTTTCACAGGGTTGTAGTAATGATACTGGTTCACATATGGGGAATAGGTTTGAACATCGATTGAGTTCGTTTCTTCATCCACATGCAGCAGACGAAGATATCCATTTCCACCTTCTGGACCTTTTTGATAATCTGCAAGTATTTGATAAACCTTTCGATCCACCGTTCCATCTGCATCATCATCAAGATCATCTACGATAAGCTGACTGCTGTGATAGTGTCCACAAAGAACTGCCATGACATTGTGATTAGGTTTTACGACCCTCTCAAAAATTTCATCGCCTATATGACTTCGGTTTCCATTCTTTTTTACATATTCATGAAACGAGAGAATCGCTGTACGATCAGGATATCGTTCTAGCACCTGGTTTATCCACTCAATCTCTCTCTTTCCAATTCCCCACCCCATATAAATGAAGATATAATCTTTTCCATTTACTGAAATCAAATCATAATGACCTTTATTTTGATCAAAGGACTCACCAAAATAGGGCTTTTTCATGAATCGCTGTTCCCCAAAATATGCTTGATAGTGTTTAAAATCATGTCCTTCATCATGATTGCCCGGAAGAACACCATAAGGAATTTTCGCTACATCCAAGGTGTTCATAAAGGCACTTGCTCGCTTCCATTGCAGCACATCATCACCTTTATTCACAATGTCTCCTGTGTGAAAAACATATTGGATATTCATCACATCTCGGTTTTGAGCAATCCATTCAGTAATCGACTTAAAAACAGCGGGATAATCCTGTGCATAATATTGAGTATCAGACATCCACACAAACGAATAATCATAGCTTTTCGAATTAGATAATTGGTCTTGGACGATCACACTCACTTTACGGTTTTGAACATATTCCTCTGCTTTTACTGTCCCATTTAACACAATTGATGAATCTGTGACGGTTACACCTTCAATCTCAACCCATTTTCCTTTTTGTACATGCCAAGCGTACATGGTAACTCGTCTACCTGATAAGGATTTCCCCTCCCAATGAAGAGTGATTTTATCAGAAGGCTTCACATCTCGATTTACTTTTACATCAAAACGATGATATGGAAATTTAGTCATTGAGGAACGTTCATTTGCTGTAGCATCCATTCTTTTTAGCGAATGATATTTTTCATTGGTAAATTCACGCTCACCTATAGGTGTGTAGGAGCGAGGTGGTTCTGTTTTAGTAGAATTTTCACTTACCATCATGTCACCTTTATCTGTAGAAACATATTGATGGGCATGAAAATAGTTCTGCGGGGCACTTGCTTCTACACTAAATGAAGGGATGTGATTGTCACTAGTAGGAACAATTGCTGGTAAAAGAAAAGCTAAACAGATTATAGACGATAGTTTTCCAAACCGTTTATTTGACATGCTATTCACCCAATCCTAGTATGTGCAAACTTTAGGATTTTTACTAGGAGAAAGCATATTAGAAGAGCGCAAGGCAATAAGCATAGGCGAGTAGGTTAGAAGGTTGTTCATTCCCATCATTACCACCTTGACCTAGACACCAAAACTAAGTACAGAATTTATCCTTATGATCCTATTAAAGGCATGTTCCCTTTTTATAAGTTCCTAAGAAATTTACTGTATACGTTATTGGAGACGGATGTGTGAAAACCCCGTTTAGAATTGCAGAAGTGGCTGCTTAGTACCAAAAAGCATAAGACGCCCCCCATCTTCAATTTAAGAGTGACTGAAGACCTCCGGGGACCAGGCGCTTTAGCAGGATATGGAGAAGGCTCAAGCTGGCCCCGCAGAAAGGATCGCAAATCAATCCCAGCAAAAGATGGGAAGAGTTATATTTATGCGAACTTTAACCCGAAGTACGCTCAGATGGCAATTACGATTATGAGAACCTATTACAACTTTTGTTTGACCTATAATTCAAAGCAAAATGGAGAAACCGTTTCCAAAACCCCAGCTCAAAGACTAGGCATTACTGATAAAGAGTTTGATTGGAA
>JAPSLU010000278.1 GCA_031180405.1 Bacillus sp. (in: firmicutes)
TAAAAAATAGTGATATCGTATATAGGCTGAAAAAATTAGCTGAGGAAATGATTTTCTTACAAAAAGCATTGAATGGTGTTCACTAACAAGAACTCAAATTTCAAAGCATTAAGTTATTGAGTTGTTTATATATATACCTCCATATGTTGTAAGATTCATTCGACATGTTTTCTTACAATCGGTTGTTGGTACTTAAGGGTACTAAGAACCTTCCCTAATAATGTTCTTTAACCTTCATATTGCAACAGCTCCTAATCATAGATCGCATAACGTTTAATTCTACTTTTCCTAGCCATAATTTCACAAAAGGTGTAGGATGTATAGATGTAAAAGAATGATGAGAGGTGTAAAAAAATACATGCTACATAATCCAACGGGAAAAGAGCGTTTAGCTTTAGCGTTTCTTTTAAGTTTACTTGGGATTTTAGGACCGCTCAATATTGATATGTATTTGCCTAGTTTTCCTGATATTTCAAGTGCTTTTGGAGCTCGTGCTTCGCTTGTACAGCTTAGTCTAACATCTTGTTTAATTGGTTTAGCTATCGGTCAGATTATTGTTGGACCAATCAGTGATGCACAAGGGAGAAGGAAACCATTAATCATTTCGCTATCTCTCTTTGCGCTGTCATCACTTTTTTGTGCGTTAGCACCGAATATTATCATCTTTGTTATTGCCCGTTTCTTGCAAGGCTTGACTGCTTCAGCAGGTGTCGTTCTTTCACGCGCAGTTGTCCGAGATGTATTTAGTGGGAAAGAACTGACCAAGTTTTTTGCATTATTAATGGTGATTAACGCAACAGCGCCAATGATTGCTCCAATCGCTGGTGGAGCTATCTTGCTACTGCCTTTTGCTAGCTGGCATACTATTTTTTATTTTTTAAGTTTATTAGGAATGATTATAGTCACTGTCATTTCTGTGAAATTGCCAGAGACATTGCCTCCCGAGAGACGAATACCAAGTTCAGTTAGACATTCTATTAGAACAATGGGAGATTTGTTGAGAGATAGGTCATTTATCGGTTATGCATTAACTGTAGGATTAATTCACGGAGGTAGCTTTGCCTATGTGTCAGGAACACCATTTGTATACCAAGGGATTTACGGCGTATCTCCTCAAGCGTTTAGTATTTTATTTGGTATAAACGGATTAGCGATTATCTCCGGAAGCTTTATGATTGGACGCCTAGGTGGTATTTTTCATGAAAGAAGCCTACTTCGTGTGGCTGTTTTGACAGCTGTAAGCGCAACGACAGTTCTATTAATCATGACAATCATCAAAGGCCCACTTGCAACACTCGTTATTCCGATTTTTATTTATATGACCTCAATGGGAATGATCTTAACAAGCTCATTTACGCTTGCGATGGAAAAGCAAGGACACCGAGCAGGAAGTGCAAGTGCTGTATTAGGATTGCTTCCGCTATTACTTGGGTCATTTGTTTCACCTCTTGTTGGAATTAATGAAACAACGGCCGTGCCGATGGGGGCGACTTTATTTCTTACTTCGCTGATTGGTTCGTTCGCGTTCTTTACATTAACAAAAAGCCAAGAAAATGTAGTGGATTTAAGAGCAAAATCGGAGGCGTAATGTCTCCGGTTTTTTTCATTGCTAGGAATTTATAAACTTCTTGAACGGTGAATAAGCGCACGCCATCCAGATCCGGCAGTCTAGGCTGATATAGTGATTGTAAGCCTTATTATTAAAGAGCGCATATCGCAAAGGTGTAGGTTTTTGTCGAATGATAGATTATTTGTAAAAGTTGATAGATTTTAAAGAAATAGCTGTAGGATTATTGAGGACTTTCCTAATTATGGGTGATTATGTTCCATCCATATACTTTATATATCCTCACCGTTCCAGCTTACTATCATACAACATCCGATATTCGGTCGGAGTCATCCCTTCTTGCTCTAAAAAACGTTTATTAAAATAGCTAATGCTTGGATACCCCGCTTTTAGAGCAATTTCTTTTATGGTCATTTCTTTTTTGTCTAAGAGCCATTGCTTGCTCATTTGCAGTCGGCAGAGTGTGATAAATTGCATGGGTGTCATTTGAGTTGCACGTTTAAACAGACGGCAAAAATAATAAGTGCTAACTCCAGTTTGTTCCGCCCAGTAATCAAGCTCGAAAGGCTCACAAGCTCTTCTTTGCATGGTAGGTAGTAGAATTTGAATTCGATCATCTAATTCCTGTCGTCGCTCAGATGTTTTTGGTGAAGCATTTGTGATGAACTCCATTAAAAAGGTGTACGTAAGCGTGGAGAGCTGCAGTAAGTGCAAAAAACTATTATTTTCAGCATCACGTAATAGCTGTTCATGAGCATTTTCAAGAGATGATAATTGCTTAATTGTCCATAATGAATGCTGATCAAAGCCTTGTTCAGATAAAAATGAACTTAAGATACTACCATAAAAATGAACCCACCTGATATTCCACGGATCATGTTTGCTACTATAGTATCTTTGCTCCTGCATGGGGAAATAGAGAAACGCATCACCACGTTTTAGTGTAAATTGATTACCATCAATCTCAACAAATCCAGTTCCAGATAAAACAAAATGGATGCTGAAGTTATTTAAAGTACCTACTTTCCGATCCACCTCATGATCAGGCTCATCCCAGTAACAGCCAATTGATTCAGGTAGAATCATAAATTCATGGTTTTGTAAGGTTGGTAGTAAATATTGTCTTAGCAACCGCATCACTCTTTCATCGCAATATTGTTTTATTATAAGTGCAATATGATTCTATTTTTATTTTATGACTAGTTTCATATAATGACAATATAGTATTAAGTTTTCAAAAAGGGGAGAAGAGAATGGAAAAAATACGATGGGGTATTATCGGTAGTGCTAATATTGCAAAGGGATCTGTAATTCCTGGTATTCAAGCATCAGAAACAGGAGAAGTTGCGGCCATTGCTAGTAGAGGTATAGAGAAGGCGAAGGAAACAGCAGAACAATTAAATATTCCAAAAGCATATGGAAGTTATGAAGAATTACTTGCAGATCCAGAAATTGATGCCGTTTACATTCCGTTGCCAAACCACTTACATAAAGAATGGACAATTCGAGCAGCAGAGGCAGGTAAACACGTACTCTGTGAAAAACCGGTAGCAATGAATGCGAAAGAAGCGGAAGAAATGGCAGAAGCATGTCAGAAAGCTGGCGTCGTGTTTGCTGAGGCCTTTATGTATCGCTACCATCCTCGCTATGAACTTATCCGTGACATCATACAATCTGGTGAAATTGGGGAAATTCGTGGAATTCACGGAACATTTACGTTCAATAATGCCAAGGATTCAGGAAATGTTCGCTACAAAAAAGAATGGGGTGGCGGCTCTTTATATGATGTCGGGGTTTACCCAATTAGTGCGGCAAGAATGATCCTAAATCAAGAACCACAAGCAGCAACAGTTCACGCTTTCTTCTCAAAGGAGCATGATAATGTGGATATGATGGCTTCAGGCATTCTCGAATTTGAACAAGGTGTGGCACTAACGTTTGATTGTGGTATGTGGGCTGCCTTTAGAAATGAACTTGAGATTGTTGGTACAGAAGGACGAATTGAAGTTCCGTCCGCATTTATCGTTCATCAAAATGAAAAAGACCATGTTCTTGTTTATACAACTGATGGAGAAAGAGAGGTTGAGGTTCCTTATCTCAATCAATATGCGCTTCAAGCCGATGCAATGGGAAGAAGCATTCGAAAAGGAGAGCCTCTCCCATACCCGTCTACTGATGCGGTTTTAAATATGAAAGTACTAGATGCTTGTTTAACATCAGCACAAGAGCGTCGCCGAGTTGAATTATAAAAATAGGAGGGATTCCCATGAAAAAAATTACTATTCCTGGTTTAGAAAAACAAGTAACAACATTAATTCAAGGTTCAGATTATTTTAGACCAAGTGTTTACGAGAAGGTATGCAGTGTACTTGACCGTTATGTTTCTATTGGAGGAAATACAATTGATACGGCCCATATATACTGTGGTGGAGAAAGCGAAGTCGCCATCGGGATGTGGATGAAAGAACGAAACAATCGTGAAGATATTGTGATTTTGACAAAGGGAGCTCATCATGATCAAACAGGTCCACGTGTTAATGCTGAAGCGATATCAAAAGATCTTTTCGAAAGCTTAGAACGTCTTCAAACCGACTATGTTGACTTATATGCTTTACATCGTGATGACCTAACCGTTCCTGTTAGTGAGATTGTGGATACTTTAAACGAACATATCAAAGCTGGGCGTATTAAAGCAATTGGTGGCTCAAACTGGACGGTTGAGCGATTACAAGAAGCAAATGAATATGCAGCTGAAAATGGACTTGTTGGCTTTACATTTAACAGCCCAAATCTAAGTCTTGCAAAGGCAAAAGAACCATTCTGGGCTGGATGTGTTTCAGCAGACGCATCTGATTGTGCTTGGCACGAAGAACATCAATTTCCACTTCTCTCTTGGTCTTCTCAAGCACGTGGTTTCTTTACAGGTAGATTTTCTCCAGAAGATCAAAGCGACAGTGACATCGTACGTGTTTTCTATAGTGATGAAAACTGGGAACGTCTGCGTCGTGCAGAACAACTAGCTAAAGAAAAGGGCGTCAGTACAATTCAAATAGCGCTTGCCTATGTCCTTAATCAGCCTTTCCCAGCTTGTGCGCTTATTGGAGCACAAAATGAACAAGAATTACAATCATGTTATGAGGGATCAAAAATTGAGCTGACAAAAGCGGAAATGAATTGGTTGGAGCATGTAGAACAAATGAAAATTATATAATCATACTTTAAGCTTCAAACCCATGTAGGAATAGGGTTTGGGCTTTTTTTATTGTGCTTATGTTAATGTGATATTCACTATTCGCTCTGTAAATCAATATTGAACTGTAAATTATTTATCTTTAAAATAAAACCAATCACTTGCCTTACATAACTCCAAGGGGGAAAATCAATGTCATTATCAAGTAAGCTGAAATACTATTTTAATAAGTACATCCTTGAAAGCATTCAGCGAAAGTTAATGGGAACTCTGCTACTTGTCATGATGGTCCCACTTTTGGTTTTTATGTTGGTTTCTACCCATATATCTAGAAGTGCTGTTGAATCATCAGAAATAAGCTCAAACCTTTCTAGGATGGAGCTATCTAAGAGTTATATAGAAGAGCAACTTAATTGGTATAATGATTTCTTATTCTCAGCTCTCGTCGATGATATGCTAGTACCAAGTATAACGACAGTTCACAATATAACGAGCTCAAATTCCTTTAATACGCAATCATATATAAAAGATAAACTTTTTGGACTGTACAATGGTGACGATGACATCGTTTCTGTTACATTAATTTCCTATGAAGATAAGCGCTCCTATAAAGTTGAGGAACAGGAATTTTTTGTCAGCAATATCGTTGGAGCTCCACCAAAAAATTCAGGAAAAGATTCAATATTTCAAGTCAATCAATCAACAGGCAGCTTTACTTTTGCTAGAAATATCTACCGATTTGAGGATCATAAACTAGTAGGGCGATTAGATCTGAAGGTTTCCTTTGATTTTATGGCACATATTGCAGAAAAACTTCAAAGTAATGAAGAAGAGTTAATCCTATTAGTTGATTCAAAGGGAAATCAACTTTTTACGCTTGACCCAACAAAGGACGAGGTAAGAAAAGATATCTCCTCGAAAATAGCCACTCTAAACGGAATGAACTATTTCTCGCTTGATCAAGATTATTACTTTCTACAGAAAATGCTTGACGAACAAATTG
>JAPSLU010000279.1 GCA_031180405.1 Bacillus sp. (in: firmicutes)
GTTTAGCAGACGGTAGCACTTATTCCAACTCTTTCGTTTTCTTCCCAGTATACGACAAAACCCAGTATCTTGCGGTACTGGGCTACGATTAACAGAAATTAGGTGGACTTTTGCAGTGCTCTCAAAGGAGTGGCAGTAGCTGAAGCAAAATCTTCAAGTTGCTTAAATGTTGGTTGTTTCTCACCTGTCAACCATTTATCTAATAACTTGAACTTTTTGTGCAACTTATCTCGTTGAACACTACGATGATAAGCCCATATTAATAATTCCTTTTTAACAGGGACTTTAATAGCCATAGTTCACCTCCTGCAAATATTACATTCAAAAACAATTCAATCTATGTATTCGTTCTTTTCATCTTAAAGTCATCTATTCTTAAAGTCCCAGGTTAAATCCATATTAAAACGCATCATTCAATCCTTTTTTGCAACAATCATATAGGACATTTTAACCATACCATGAATTGGAATATTATGCTATCTCATCGTCTCACATTTTATCCATCGTCGGACTGTGAGTGTGCTTTAACCCAATATGAAATAGACAATCTTATAAAAGATGTAAACTATCTCCCCACCCTTATTTTACAATATCATTAGAACGCCTATACCGTCTTCTAAGCCCTGTTCCAATCCTACATCTTATCCTCTTATCAATACAGTTAGGAAACATTCACAGCCCCGCTCCTACAAGATTCCTTAATGTCAAAAAGTAAGCTTTATGACATGCCTGTGCCAAATCCTTAACGTAATTTTTGCGCGTTTTGCTGGTGTTACCCCAACAAGCGCCCGAATCAGAGGCTCGGACGCTTGCTTACATAAAACCTATTATCGGAACCCACTATTTCAACTTATTATTTTGATTTTTTTATATAAGGTAAAATGGTTTGTCATAAGAAGAGAGGAGTCAAAGACGCTCGGCGTCTCGAACACTTTTTTAGGGTGGACGGTAATTTCCAAAAGCTCCATAAATAGTGTATAATTACATAAAACCAAACTTCTAGGTGGTGGTTATTCTGTTAGATTACGGAAGATTAAATGTAGATCCAGCAAACATAATAATCCAAATTATGGGTGTACTTCTAACTTTGTTAGTTCTAGTAGCTGTAGTTATATTGATGAATATCCATAAAAAGTATATGAAGAAATTGGATGAAATTGATAATAAGATTTCCGCTATTGATAAAAAAATTACAGACAATAACAAATAGATCGCTGATCCCATATGGGATCAGCGATCTATTTGTTATTACCAATTTGCCGAAGAATAGTAACCACCATCTTCTACATTTAGCCTTAGTCTCATGGTACTGGAACCAACTGCTACATAGGTGAAAGTTAATGTTGCAGTTGCTGGAGAAATACCTTCCAATTCTGTTTTACGGTTAATAGTAAGGTTCTCATTAGTAGAAGAACCGTAAAGACAATGGATGGAATGATCGCCTACTTCTGAAATTTTATCAGCACCACCATTAATGATACTAACTGCAGCCAAATATTCAGCATAGACTCCGCCTCTATCATGGTAAACCTTTAATGTGTAGTTGCAATATCCAGATCCACATTTGGAACTAATGATATCCTCGTCGGAGAGTGTGCCAATTTCCCCGGAATTTTTTTCGGAATACTCTTTCAATACATTGCCATCTTTATCAAATTCAGTTTTGGAAATAATCTCAATACCACTCTCAATCACAGAGCCATCAGGGAACGTGTATCTTTTGACAGGGTCGTTCATACTTGCAGTTAATGCTTCTTTGGGAACCATTGCTAGTTTTTCAGGATTTTCAGAATCTAACATCTGGCCACTTCGTATTTTGGTAACGAGCTTATCTTGAGTCTTCTTATCAATTTTTAGTTTTTGCATATTTTTTCTCAGCTTAAGCTCATCGCTTTGGGATATTTCAATTTTTTTTGCCGGTGTCGCAAATGTTGGAGTAGTAGCACATAATGCCAATGCAAAACAGATCGCAGCGAAGAAGCCTTTTCTAAACTTATACACAAAATTTCCTCCCTTTGTAATATTTTCAATTAAAAGACTACTATAAAGGAAATTATTTGTAAAGAAATAAAATGCTACCAATTCTAATCACGTAAACTACTAACAGAGACGTCCAAATCTTAAAACTCGGACGTCTCCCTGTAAGGGGTACACCAGCAAAACGCAGATTTACAACGCTATGGGGAATTCAAATGTCAAAAAGTATACTTATTGAAATGCGAAAAAATGATGAGAAAAAACATGTCAAATTATCCATTTAAACTATTGAAATATGTCAATAGTTCTTATATGATTTTTGACATATATTTCAGGAGGGAATGACGGATGAATGAAGGTTGCATATGTCAGAGTATCCACTACGGAGCAGAACGAAGAAAGACAAGTTACGGCATTGGAATCACATCAAATTGAGAAATACTTTATAGAAAAGGTAAGTGGCAAAGACCGCAACAGACCACAGCTACAAGCCCTCCTTGACTTTGTACGTGAGGGTGACACTATTGTCATAGAATCCATCTCAAGGCTTGCTAGAAGCACGTATGACTTTCTTAGCATCGTTAAAGAATGTGAAGCCAAGGGCGTTCAGCTTATCAGCCTTAAAGAGAGCATCGACACAAGTACTCCCCAAGGTAAATTCATGCTAACGGTATTTGGGGCTTTGTACGAACTGGAAAGGGAGAACATCAAACAGCGACAAGCAGAGGGCATAGAAGTTGCCTTGAAAAACGGAGTAAAGTTCGGCAGACCTAAGCAAGCAATCACAGCCGACTTCACCAAGGCATACAAAGATTGGAAGTTAGGGCAAATCACAGCGACAGAAGCTATGAAAAGGTTAGACATGAAGCCGAATACATTTTACAGGCGTGTGAAAGAATACGAACATCAAAACTAAGTAAACGTACTTTACATTTATTACGATTATTAAGGCATAAATCAATCCAAACCTCTACTATTTTCATTGACCCCAGCCAAGAAGAACAGCTTAATTATTGAAAAAGATGTAACCCCCTATCCAGTAGGGGGTACTTTACAGTTCATAAAGCATCTTAAGCAAACGGAAACGGGGCGAACACAGCTATACAGAAACTCACTCTACATTTATCACGATACGATGTATCTCCGTAATTTAATGAGTGAATGTAAATAGAAACCCTCCAATTAAGATGGGATGGTTTCGTGTTGTTTTTGAAGTATCGTTTTCAGTTCTTCTATTGAATAAGCTGGTTTCCTTTTATGGAGCATGGCGTGACAATTCGGGCAGACAGGTCGTAAATCTTCAATAGGGTCAACTACGTACTCCTCCCCTATTTCGTGCAAAGCTTTCAAGTGATGAACATGAATAAAGTCCTTCCCAAGCTCTCCATACCAATTGAAAAAATTGAAATTACAAACGCTGCATTCTATACCATGATGTTCAATACATTTTTTTCTTGCAAGTGGATTACGTTCGTAAACATTGACCAGTACTTGTTTTACTGCACCTTCTATACACTTTTCTGATTCACTTACTTCCTCTGAAAGAATTTCTGGATGATTTTCTTGCGGGTCGTTAAACATCCAGTCTATCCTCACTGGAGTAGTGTCGTAATACGCTTTTGCTTTACCGTTTCCGATGTACAAAAATCTAGGATTACTACTATCTTCTCTTACAAAGATATAAACACTTCCATTCGAATGTATCATGTACTGTATTGAATCGTGTACAAGTTTTGAACTAGGTTTTCCGAACCATATTAAATCATTTCCGTCAAACCTATTGGGATAATCATGTCCAGTTCGACCAGCAGTACCTACATTAGCAAAAATAAAAGTATCTCCATTAAAACGTGTATAACCTGTATCCCAATTCCCTCCCTGCTGAGATTCTGGAACATTCATTGCTTTATATACATCTTTCCGAGTGTAATAATCTCCAACTTTAAATTTGGTTTTGATAGCTTGATTTGAATGAGATGAGTCAAAGGTTATTCCTTGAACGATATATCCATATTCCTTCAATCTTTCAAACGCATGTTTCTTTCTTCTTTCGAAAATATAGACTTATATTGCGGGAGTAGAACACTCGCTTCAATTGTTAAATCGAGTCGACCTTTTTCCCACAGCTTTTCGAATCCTGTTGTTGCATGATTTTTAGAAAGGAAGTCTTTCGCTACTTTAACCGCTCCATGCTCATTTATTAGTTGGATGAAAACAGATGCATTGTATCCACATTCTTTCCTCGCTGTGTTGTATGCATTAACAACAATCTTATGAAAATTCAAAGATGCTCTCTCACTAGGGACTGGGTAGATAACATCATTTACTTCATCGAAAATTACGAACCCTAACTTCTTAAGGAAGCTGTTGGATTCATAGCCACCATTAAATTCATGTGGTTCTAGTTCAGTACCGTTCGCAAATTTATTGGCAATAGAAAGTATGTATTTTGGTGGATAATGTTTGTCATTATAGACAATTACATATTCGCTAGATAACCTGTTCTCTGGGACACCATATTTATCTACGTAGTCGATAGCATTTTTTACATGTTCAGTTTTAATATTTCTCAGAATCGACATACTATTCCCCCCTCTTAAAACCCTAAATAGTGTTCAGAAAATGGTGTTATTAAAAGTGTGTGATTAAAGAAGTCTCGTTTACATTAATAAATATACCAACTTTGGATTCAATCGCCAAATCCCAGTAACTTGTGATTCAATACTCACTTATAGTTATGACCCACTCTCCGACCTGTCGGAGAGTTTTTTTATTTTGCTCAATACATCACATCTTCGTGAAAGGAGGGAACTGCAATGAATGATACTGAATTACGTTCAGCCTTGTTATTTTTCCAGAAGCAATACGGAACATCTATAACCTTTATAGCCAATAAGTGCGGTGTTTCAAGGGAGCATTTAAGTAGATGGATTAATCAATCAGACTATTATATTTCAAATGAATTAAGACGAAAAATTCAATCTATTATTGCCTTGTATTAGCTCATTGTTATTACAAGCATCCCAATCACTTTGTGTGGTTGGGATTTTTTCATTACTAGGAGGTATGTCGAATGAAGTTACTATTAGATTCTCAGGAGTTTTCTAGAAAGCCAATCGGATATGAAATTGCTCAAATAAACAATAGGATTGTTAATAATGAGGTCGATATTTCCTTAGCTGATTTAGCGGAAGAAATTATTTAGGGTAAATCTTTTCTTCCTGTCACATTGAAAGAAGTAACGGGAAGTAAAAAAAGGAAAAAGGAGAATTGGTTCAGTCAAGAAATCATTGCACTAGACTTCGATGAAGGGCTAACAATTAATGATGCCCTTGATAATCAATTTATCAAGGACAATGCGGCATTCTTGTATACCACAGGAAAATCGAAAGACTGACAGAAACGAAATCTAGTTTCTAAATTAATGGGACTGTCCCAAACCATAACTAATGGCTATTGAGACAGTCCCACAAACGCTCTATTTTGCCCTCCTGCACTATTGACTCAAAGGACTAAGGAAAACCCCTCTACCTACTCGAAGACGAGTAAAGAACATCTGTACAGTAGGTCAGCGGCTAATATCATCCTACTTAACTTTCCCAAACGTTTGAACCATCTCAAGCTTGAGGAAATATAAGACACATCTTTCTCGATTACTGGTGTTAGTCTCTTCTCCTTTTGCTTCTTATCACGTTTGCTAAAGGACTGAATTGGTTATGCTGCTGAACTAAGTCTTCGGTATTAAGCTGTACATAACGCCTCGTAGTGGT
>JAPSLU010000280.1 GCA_031180405.1 Bacillus sp. (in: firmicutes)
GAAGTTGAAACTAGTAGAGATGGAGTTAAAGTTAATCTTCAAGGATCACAAAAGTTAGAAATTACTTTTTAAGGCTATTAGAGGTGACTCTAATTCAGAGTCACACTCTTTCATAAATTAGGGGGTTTTACGCTATGAAAAAGAATGTGATAAAAGGTTTAAGTACAGCTCTTTTAGTTGGTGGATTGTTAGCAGGATGTTCATCAAATAGTAGTGGTGGCAATGGTGGAATCGTAGTTGATATTTTTAATATAAAAGTAGAAACAAAGGATCAGTTAGAAGCGATGATCGAGAAGTATGAAAGTGAGCATGAAGATGTTGATATTCGCTTAACAACAGTTGGTGGCGGACAAGATGCTGCCTCAGCTTTACAAGCGAAGTTTTCTTCAAATGAAGATCCAGCTATCTTTTTATTAGGCGGTTTATCTGATGTTGAAAAATATCAAAACTATTTATTAGATGTGTCTGATATGGAATCAGCAAAAACGGCTATTGAGGGAACATTACAAGGCTCAACTGTAGATGGTACTCCATACGGAATCCCATTAAATATTGAAGGCTTTGGTTGGATGATTAATAAGGAAATCTTCAAATCTGCCGGTGTTGATCCAGCATCAATCAAAAGCTACGATGATTTTGTCAAAGCGGTTGAAACGATTGATAGTAAAAAAGAAGAGCTAGGTATAGAAGCAGTCTTTGGCTATAGTGGCAAGGAAGATTGGGTTACGAGTCAATTTTCAAATCACTTTACTGCTCCTGAATTTGAAAATGATTTACAAGTTGCCTATGAAGCAAGCGAGCTTACGTTTAAATATGGAGATCGTATGAAAGAGTATACGGACTTACTAAACAAATATAATGTACAACCAATCTTATCATTGGATTACAGTACCTCGGTTGAAGAGTTATTCACTAACGATAAAGTAGCAATTATTCACCAAGGAAACTGGATTGTTCCTTCGCTTGATGGTATCGATCCTGAATTTTCAAAAGAAAAATTAGGGATTCTTCCGTTATTTGTTGATAGTGATAATGAGGGGTACATCAGTGCTGGTCCATCTTGGTTCTGGGGTGTGAATAAAGAGCATGATGAGAAAGTTGTAGAAGCATCAAAAGATTTCATTGACTGGATGTATACTTCAGATTACGGCAAACAACAAATTGTTGAAGAGTTTAAATACATTCCTGCTCATCAGGGATATGAGATTGATAGTATCACAGACCCTGTATCAAAAGAAGTCTATCAAATGCTATTAGATGGAAAGTCAAGAGTATGGGCTCATAATCAATATCCAAACGGGTTTTCCACAACGTCATTTTTCCCGGAATATCAAAAATATTTAAACGGTGATATTTCGTGGGAAGATCTTGAAAAAACAGCGAGCGCAAAATTTAAGGAAATGCGATAAATTAAATTTTTAATCTGAATGGGATTATTGATTTTTCTATAATTCCATTCAGTTATTTCTGATTGAGGGATGTGAGCTTGATGAAAATGAAAAATCTCACCTATTGGGTATTTTTAGCACCATGTTTAGTAGCTTTAGCAATCGTATTAATCATTCCCTTTATCCAAGGTGTTTACTATTCCTTTACGGAATATAACGGCTTTCAAGTAAACGAATTTGTGGGCATGGAAAATTATATTAATCTTTTTAAAGATGAACAGTTTATGTATAGTCTAGCATTTACAGGGGGATTTTCAATTGCCTCTGTTATTGGAATAAACATCATAGGACTTCTTTTAGCCTTATTTGTAACGCAAAAAATGGGTAACTTTAATACGATTTTTCGAACAGTCTTTTTTATGCCGAACCTGATTGGTGGTATTATTTTAGGTTTTATTTGGCAATTTATTTTTCTGAAAGCTTTTGAAGGATTAGCAGAACTTACGGGAATAAACTTTTTTTCGGGTTGGCTTTCGGATACAACAACAGGATTTTGGGGGCTAGTGATTCTTTTTATCTGGCAAATGAGCGGGTACATTATGATTATCTATATCTCATTTTTGAATAATATTCCAGATGAATTAATCGAAGCTTCCACAATCGATGGTGCAAATGCTTGGCAACGCTTTTGGAGAGTGAAATTTCCATTGCTTGCACCAGCGTTCACGGTTAGTTTATTTCTATCATTGTCCAATGCATTTAAAGTGTATGACCAAAATATGGCGTTAACTGCTGGGGGGCCATTTAGTTCAACGCAAATGGCAACAATGAATATTTACGATACAGCATTCAAAGTCCAAGATATGGGCTATGCACAAGCAAAAGCGATTATTTTCTTGCTCATTATTACGGCAATTTCAGTAATCCAACTATATATCACTAGAAAAAGGGAGACTGACTTATGATTGCACAAAATAAAGCGAAAACATATGGATATATTTTGCTTGGGTTAGTACTTTCGATCATCTGGTTTTATCCGTTTTATTTAGTCATTGTTAACTCATTTAAAACGAAAGCAGAGATTTTCATTAATACCCTTTCTTTTCCTTCTGAGGGTACAGTTGAGAATTACCCAGAGGCGTTTACTGCTTTGGAATTTATTCAAAGCTTTTTCAATTCAGTGATTATCACCGTGTTAAGCATTGCTCTTATCGTTATTTGTACATCGATGGCTGCATATGCATTATCCCGTAGAAAAGGAAAAACAAGTTCCATTATCTACTTTATTTTTGCTATTTGTATGTTGATTCCTTTCCAATCGATTATGATACCACTAGTATCGATTTTTGGATCTTTTGACATGTTAAATAGAGCGGGTTTAATGATTATGTATTTAGGTTTAGGTTCCAGCTTGGCTGTTTTCTTATACTTTGGAGCACTCAGGGGTATACCAATGGCTTTAGATGAAGCAGCAATTATCGATGGGTGTAATCGATTCCAGGTCTATCGATATATTATCTTACCAATGCTGAAACCAACAACAGTTACAGTTATTGTGTTAAATGCAATCTGGTTCTGGAATGATTACTTATTACCATCCTTAGTTATAAATAAAGAGGGATTATATACCATACCACTAAAAATGTTCTATTTCTTCGGAGAATACTCAAAGCAATGGCATCTGGCCCTAGCTGCACTGGTTATCGGAATTATTCCGATAATAGTCGTGTATATGTTCTTGCAGAAATATATTATTAAAGGAATATCGGATGGAGCAGTTAAGTAGGGACGAGGGGACAGGCACCTTGTCCCTTTTTTTAGTCAGTAGACCTGTCCTTATGTCCCTCTTTAACAGATTTTTTTTGCAATGATATTATTATTTCAAAAAAACAGTTGAGTTGTTGGACCTCATACCTTTATAATGTGTAATGTACTCAACCAAACTACCAAGATCTATTCAAAATTGATGTGATTGCCTGAAAGTCTAATCATATACCAGATTTTTCAATGAATTTTTAATAGGTATTTTTTAGTAAGCGCTTACATTATCGGTAAAAGAGGAGAATTTGGGTATATATAAATTATTGAGGTGATTAAACATGAATTTAATATGGGGTATCTTCGGGATTGCTGTTGTTTTAGGAATAGCGTTTCTTTTATCGAACCAAAAAAAAGCAATTAATTATCGAACAATATTAGGTGGTTTAGCTTTACAGATTATTTTTGCGTTTATTGTATTAAAATGGGAGGCTGGACGTTCAGCTTTAGAATGGTTAACGATGAGAGTCCAAGATATTATCAACTATGCAAATGAAGGGCTCACATTTGTTTTTGGTCCTTTAGCGAGTGCCGATACAATAGGATTTATTTTTGCAATTCAAGTATTAAGCATTATTATCTTCTTTTCTTCTTTAATTTCTGTTCTTTATTACCTTGGGATCATGCAATGGTTTATTAAAATTATTGGTGGAGGATTATCAAAGCTATTAGGAACAAGCCTAGCTGAGTCCATGTCAGCAGCTGCTAACATTTTTGTAGGACAAACAGAAGCACCACTTGTTATTCGTCCATTCTTAGAAAAACTGACAAAATCAGAGCTATTTGCTGTTATGACAGGTGGTCTAGCCTCGGTAGCTGGTTCAGTTCTTGTAGGTTATTCCTTATTAGGTGTTCCACTAGAATATTTATTAGCGGCTAGTTTCATGGCTGCTCCGGCAGGTTTGGTATTAGCTAAATTAATGATGCCTGAAACGGAACTATCAGAGACTTTAAATACACTAAAAATCGATAAAGACACAGAATCAGTTAATGTTATTGATGCAGCTGCTCGTGGTGCTGGAGATGGTTTAAAGCTCGCTTTAAATGTAGGAGCCATGTTAATTGCATTTATTGCTTTGATAGCTTTAATTAACGGAATATTAGGTGGTTTAGGTGGGATCTTTGGTATTGAAGGCCTGTCTCTCGAAGCAATTCTAGGAATTTTATTTTCACCAATTGCATTTGCGATCGGTGTACCATGGTCAGAAGCTGTTACTGCAGGTAGCTTTATTGGTCAGAAGTTAGTATTAAATGAATTTGTTGCCTACTCTTCATTTGCACCACAAATTGATCAATTATCACCTAAAACAGTTATGGTTGTCAGCTTTGCACTTTGTGGCTTTGCTAATCTAAGTTCAATGGCCATTCTTTTAGGAGGTCTAGGTGGACTTGCTCCAAGTCGTCGGTCAGATATTGCAAAACTTGGACTACGTGCCGTTATTGCAGGTATGTTAGCTTCATTATTAAGTGCAGCGATTGCTGGAATTTTTATCTAAATTGTACCGTTTGTCAAAGGGAAGGCTAAATTAATGCCTATGACTAAAACAATTCTAATTACAGGTACCAGATATTAATCTATTTATTAATTACTAGTTGACGGGTAGGAATTGTAGGGATTATAATCAGATTAATAAAAAAATGAAATGAAAAAGCCGATCGGACGACCGAAGGCATAACCCTTTTTAACAGAAGAGTTATGCCTTTTTTTATTTTCATTTTTATAATAAAAGAGGTGGAAATAGTGAAAAAATTAATCATTTTTGCTTTTATTGGGTTGCTTGCTCAGTTGATCGACGGGGCATTAGGAATGGCGTACGGAGTGACATCTACTTCATTATTGTTGGCCTTTGGAATAGCACCAGCAGTTGCTTCTGCGTCAGTTCACTTAGCTGAAGTTGTGACAACAGCTGCATCTGGAGCGTCACATATTAAGTTTGGGAATGTTGATAAACAAACTGTATTTAGGTTAACTATTCCAGGGTCAATTGGAGCATTCCTTGGCGCAACATTTCTCAGCAATCTACCAGGTGACTTAGCCAAACCATATATTTCTTTATTTCTTTTACTTTTAGGTGTATATGTCCTTATAAAATTTTTATTTACATTCCGTCCAACTGAGGAGAAAGAGGGGCTTGAGTTAAGTCGTAAGCAATCTATTCCTCTAGGCTTGATCGCAGGCTTTGCCGATGCAACAGGTGGTGGTGGTTGGGGGCCAATTGCAACACCGATCCTATTATCGCGAAAAGGCATGAGTCCACGTAAGGTTGTTGGTACGGTTGATACAAGTGAGTTTGCAATTGCGGTTTCTGCTACTCTAGGATTTCTTATTTCGTTAGGGTGGGAAGAGGTAAACTGGCTATGGGTTGGAGCATTAATGATAGGTGGAATTATTGCAGCACCGATTGCAGCTTGGTTAGTACAGAAGGTTCCTGCACAGCTAATGGGTGTCCTTGTCGGTGGATTTATTATTTTAGTTAACGCAAGAACACTCGTAAACATGTGGATAGCAGATTCATCTGTTTACCCGTATGTAT
>JAPSLU010000281.1 GCA_031180405.1 Bacillus sp. (in: firmicutes)
CCCTCCATGAGGCGATAGCTGCCATACAGGGCTATGCGTGAAGGTTGCATCTCCCGGAAGAGGGAGCGTGAGAGTCAATCCGGTTGTGCTGTGAATGAAGCGTTGCTAAAATATATGAAAGGATGAATAAAGATAGAAGGTTTATTAGACAATAAAATTAAAAAGCAGAAAAAAAACAACTATCTTCACTTTCATAGCGTTCATTCTAGAGACAAAAGCATTTGTTTATTAAAGAATTCTTCTTAGAAATATAACTAAATTTTTTTTGAGGTGAAATTATTAATTAAGGAGTGATTTCATGAGATTCCTATTTACCATAATTTTAATCACTATTCTAGCCCTTACTGGATGTACTGCTAATCAAGGTGCCCCGAAGACAGATCAAGAAAACGAAAAAGGTGGTCAACCTATAAATGTCAAAAACAGTGTTGAAGAACATGTCGACAGAAAAACAGGTCAAGAAATATCGAAACACCTTGTTGAACTGGCAAATGAAATTCCTGAAGTAAATGATGCAACTGCTATCGTTCTCGGTCAGTATTCTATTGTTGGCATTGATGTTAATTCCAAACTTGATCGAAATAAAGTTGAGACAATAAAATATACAGTAGCTGAAAGTCTAATGCATGACCCCTATGGAGCTAGAGCGATTGTTATCGCTGATGCTGATACAAACGTAAGGCTTCGAGAAATGGCCAACGACATTCAAGAGGGTAGACCAGTCATTGGTATTCTAGACGAATTAGCAGCAATCGTGGGTCGAATTGTCCCTGAAATACCTAGTGAGATCCTTGATAACCAGCAAAAACAGCCAACAGAACAAAATAATGATCAGTTGAACGACCAGGAAAAACAAAAGTTGGAAAAAGAACAACAAGATCAATCAAATAATCGTTTAAACGAGTAAAAATAATTGGTCTAATAAGTACTGTAAAAAACAATAAAGACTGCCACAAATCACCCTAGAACTTCTATAGTTTATTTAACTTACTACAGTAACTGGGGTGGGAATTGGATTGGCAGTCTTTTTTATTTTTGACCCTTTACAGCATCTATTACTTGTTTATCCAGCTTTGCTGCTGCTTTTTCGTCATACGTTTTCTCATATTGTGGTTCGATTGAAATTTTCGAGCCGTAGAACATAACATCGCGCACTTCTAAAATGGAAAGTTCAATTAATGTTAATTTAAGAGGAACCTCTTTCAATTTTTCTACTCTAAGATGTGCATTTCCATTAATGGAGTATGTGGATTCATTTGCGATAATTGTTAAAACAACAGCAGGGTGCTTCTTAATATTGTCAACCATTCTTGACCTTTGATCAATCGCAAGTAGTATTCGTTTTCGATCAGGCGCAAACACCCATGAGATAGCACTAACATTTGGTGCACCTGTTTCATGATCGATTGTAGATATAGTAACAAAACGTTCTTTTTGTAAAGCCTCATACAATGGATCAATAAGTGTTGTTTCTACTTTGTTTGCCATTTCAACCCTTCCTTTCCACTTTATACAATCATCATACCTGTTTTTCTATATTGTTCCAACTAAAAATATTCATGAAAATCTAATTAGGAATTCTTCTATGATATAATATCTTAAGTATATGAACATATTACGATGGATTTTTTAGGCTATAATAACAGAATCATATACATTCCTTCATAAAAAGAAGATTATACATAATAGAGGTGTTTTATGAGAGTTAAATGTGTAATATGTGATCTTGTAGAATCCATTGAGGATGAAACATTGATTGCGAAAAGGTTAAGAAACCGTCCTATTCATACGTATATGTGTCAATCTTGTCAAGATAGAATTACAGAGAAAACGAACGCCAGAGTTGCTACAGGTAAGTTTCGTTTTTATCAAGATAAAAAATCAGAAGATACTTGGTAGGAATTCGAATAGGTAAAACAATTCATTAAAAAACTGGTCAGATCTTGCAGACTAAATCGTTAACGATTAGATTGCAAGATTTGACCAGTTTTATTTTTACCCTAATTAACATCCTCAGCTTCTTGTTTTTTAGATTGATGGAGCCTGATTTTATATATAATTAAAATAAGAGCAGCCACAACCAAGCCTTCTGCTACAGGTAAAAAGATTCCTAAAAATGTTAATACGGTACCGCCTAGAGCTAAAAAAATATAAATGACTGCAGATTTTAAAATAGGAAGTTTTTTTGCAAATCCAAGCTTATAAACTAAGATAGATAAAAACAAAATTGTTAGATAGAGCATCCACATTCCTAGCTCTGGATTGTCTATTACATTGTATAAGCTTGGGAAAAAAGATAGTCTTTCGGAAACATCCATCATCTTAGCCTCCTTTTAAAATGCTTATATTCCTTTTAAAAAGAATAGGCTGATTCCTTAACCAAAGAATCCTCTAGTAGAATCAGCCTTTCATCTATTACATTCCAGCTAATTTCTTTTTCTTAGCTGCTTTTTCACGTTCATTTTTATCAAGGATTTTCTTTCTCAATCTAATTGATTCAGGAGTTAATTCACAGTATTCATCATCATTTAAATACTCTAATGCTTCTTCTAATGACATAATACGTGGTTTTTTCATTGTACTTGTTTGATCCTTTGTTGCAGAACGAATATTTGTTTGTTGTTTCATTTTACAGATATTTACAACTAGATCATTTTCACGAGTGTGTTCTCCCACAATCATGCCTTCGTATACGTCAACACCAGCTTCAACAAAGATAATACCCCTATCTTCAACACCTTGGATACCGTATGTTGTAGACTTTCCATTCTCCATTGAAACTAGAACTCCTTGTCTGCGACCACCCACTTTACCAGGTTGCATTGGTTGGTAACTATCAAATGTATGGTTGATAATACCGAAACCACGTGTTAATGACATGAATTCTGTAGAATATCCAATTAAACCACGAGCAGGTACATTAAAGATTAAACGCACTTGTCCATTCCCGTTATTAATCATATCGATCATTTCACCTTTACGTGCACCAATCGATTCCATGACACCACCTGTGTGCTCTTCAGGAACATCAATTTGTACACGCTCAATAGGCTCACATCTTACACCATCAATTTCTTTAACGATAACTTCAGGTTTTGATACTTGTAATTCATACCCTTCACGTCGCATATTTTCTATTAAGATAGAAAGATGAAGCTCTCCACGACCTGATACTACCCATGCATCAGGAGAGTCAGTAGGATCGACACGCAAACTAACATCAGTTTGTAATTGAGATAATAAACGTTCTTCAATTTTACGTGCAGTAACAAACTTACCTTCACGTCCAGCAAAAGGACTGTTGTTAACAGCAAATGTCATTTGTAGTGTCGGCTCATCGATACGTAAAATCGGAAGCGCTTCTTGGTGTTCAACTGGACATACAGTTTCACCAACATTTATATCCTCCATACCAGAAACAGCAACTAGGTCGCCTGCAATTGCTTGTTCAACTTCCACACGTTTCAGTCCTTGGAAGCCAAATATTTTTGATACACGGAAGTTTTTAATTGATCCATCAACCTTCATAAGTGAAACCTGTTGTCCGACTTTCATTGTTCCGCGGAAAACTCGTCCAATCCCAATACGACCTACATAATCATTGTAGTCAAGTAATGCAACCTGGAATTGAAGAGGATCTTCTTGGTTGTCAACTGGTGCTGGAATATGATCGACAATAGCGTCAAATAAAGAGGCCATATTTTCTTCTTGATCAGCAGGATCAGGGCTTGTGCTAGCTGTTCCGTTGATCGCAGACGCAAATACTACTGGGAATTCTAATTGATCTTCGTTTGCATCAAGTTCAATAAATAAATCTAACACTTCATCTACTACTTCTGATGGGCGAGCGAAGTCACGGTCAATCTTATTAACAACAACGATTGGTGTTAAGTTTTGTTCTAATGCTTTCTTTAACACAAATCTTGTCTGAGGCATACAGCCTTCATAAGCATCAACAACCAGTAAAACACCATCAACCATTTTCATGATACGTTCTACTTCTCCACCAAAATCAGCATGTCCTGGAGTGTCCATGATGTTAATACGAGCGTCTTTATAATTAATTGCAGTATTTTTTGCTAAAATTGTAATTCCACGCTCACGTTCAAGATCATTTGAGTCCATTGCACGTTCAGCAACTTGCTCATTTGTACGGAATGTTCCAGATTGGTGTAAAAGTTGGTCAACCAACGTTGTTTTCCCATGGTCAACGTGGGCAATAATAGCAATGTTGCGAATATCATTTCGAAGTTTCACTATTTCATCTCCTAAAAATATATAATAACAAGAATAAGTATGGTCGTTATTCATTAAAAAAATGAAGTAACGCCTATTCTTGCAGTATTCTGAGTTAATACTTTCATTATTTCAAAATCACCTTCGATATTATACCATAAACAATCTAGAAAAGCTGAAAGTTTTTAAGTAAACTGTAGAAAGAGGTAAAAAATATCTGTTGCAGGGTTGGGAGCTGTCTAAAAATGAAACCAGGAAAGTGGATTTTTCTTGTATTGGCTATTTTAGCTGCCATTTGTATGATTGGTATAGGAATAGCTGTTGGTGAACGGAGCATAGTTGGCATACTTTTTGCCATTATAGGGCTAAACGGGGTAATGGCTACTGGCTTTATTTTGAAGAAAAAAATGCGTGAAAAAGGTATGATTTAACAAGAATCAAATAGAAGTATGTACGAATATTATTAAAAGAAGGGATCTTAAATTTCCCTTCCTTCATGATTTTTATAGCGGCAAAACCGATATCATGTATTCCTTTTGATTCAATTCATCTTTTTCAATCTTAAATTGTTCAAATCCGCAATTACCGAGAAAGCGGATCCAAGAGGTCCTGTAAATTGGACATCCGGCAAATAACACTTTATGACCTTTTAAAGCTAGATCCTCCTTATACTGATTGATAATCCTTTTTCCATACCCTTGAAGATGGTTGGATGGATGGATTAAAATGGTCCCTAGCCACGGTTTTTCGTTGGATGGGGACCATTCAATCATGAAACTAACTCCTATATATGTATCCCCATCCTTCCAAATTGTCCAAGTCCCATTATACATCTTATATGTGAGTAAGTAGGATTCCAGCTCGTCAGTTGTACATTCCTCTTGTTGCCATTCTGGGCTAACCTCAATTAATTCTCGAAAAAACGGGAGGTCACTCGAATGAAGCTCTCGAGCCCTTAATTTCCTCACTTTACTAAGTATTCCTCTAGAATATGTTGATGAAGATTTTTTTCACCAATAAAAAAGCTGTTTTTTGATAAAAGATCAAGTGGTTTGCCATCTAATGTTGAAGCCATTCCCCCAACTTCTTGAACCAAAATGATTCCGGCAGCAAAGTCCCAAGGAGCAAGTCTCATCGTCATATAGGAATCTAATCTTCCAGATGCAACATATGCACACTCTATAGCAGCGGATCCATATGAACGCGTTCCACGTACCTTTTTCACAATAGGGACAATTAAGTTATGATTAAAGCGTTTATTTTCAGTAACCCAAACTGGACTTACACTAATAACGGCTTCTTCAATATTCACACTATCAAGCTTAGGCAGCGGTATGTCATTCATATAGGCCCCTTTTCCCTTTTGAGCATGATAAAGCTCCTTATGAACAACATCATAAATTAACCCTATGTATCCAATGCCATCCCCGTACACGCCTATGGAAATTGCAAAATTACGTTGCTGATGAACAAAATTCATCGTTCCATCAATC
>JAPSLU010000282.1 GCA_031180405.1 Bacillus sp. (in: firmicutes)
TATTTATGGAAAATCGCCAAAAATACGAACTAAAGTTCGTATTAAATTTTGTATGTAAATTGTGCTCGTCGTTGGAGTTGAATTTGCTGCTTTTTTGCATTTTTTCTAGTTTTTTTTGCAATATAGATTGTTTTTTTGCAAATTTAGGTTTAATTTTGCAACTTTAAAGATTTTTTTGCAACTTTTACTGACATTTTTGTAAACCAGAAAAAAAGAGCTCACCAAAGCCCTTTCCTAGTTAAGTATTTCACTTTTTGTTCAACCTCAAACCTAATTCTTCTTTAGTAGGTCCGCTTTCATTTTTCTTGCAAGGAAAAATCCGACAACTAATGATACTATGTCGATAAAAAAGATACTTGGACCATGTGTATACCCTTTGATATAAGAAGCAATGAGCAATGCGGCTGCTAATGCTGTTCCAACATAGTGGTTATAGCTCACCCGGGTAAACAGGAGCACAAGAAGAAACGGCATGATAATCGCTAAAATCACTTTTAAAAGCATAATAGACTCCTATTCGATTTCATTTATAGTGTTAAATTATAGAAAAAAACAGATTCTTCTTTTTCATAGCCTAGACTTTCATACAGTGCTTGAGCAGTGACATTATCTTTTGTTGTTTCTAATAAAATCCCTGCTGCCTTCGTTTCAATAGCGAATTCCTTTGCACGATTCATTAGTGCTTTTCCTACTCCACTACGTCGATATGCCTCTACAACAAAAAGATCATTTAATAACCACTTTCGGTTCATACCGACGGATGTAAAAATCGGATAAAGCTGCACAAAACCAGTCGAAATTCCTTCATCGCTGATCGCTAAGAAAATGATCGATTCCTTTAACTCCATTCTTTCCTTAATAAAAGCCTTAGCTCCTTCTAGGTCAGAGCTTTGACCATAAAAAATTCGATACTTGTTAAACAACTCTGATACAACGTCTAGCTCAGATAAGGTTGCTTTAAAAATACTCACGTGCTTTCCCTCGATTCGAACCATATAGAGTAATCATATCATGAAAATAAAAAGAAATAGGGCTAATTTCACCATAATTAGCCCTACCCGTTTATTTCTGTGATGTCACACCTTGATAGTCGTTTTCTTCTAAAAGGTCGACTAATTCAATGTCTTTTTGATTTTCTAAAAAGTATCTTAACGTAAATTCATTTTCAAACAGAACTGCATAGGCACCGAAGCGATCACGAACGAGCATGCTTCTTGAGTCAAAGAAGCGTTTATCAAACTTCTCGCTCTTGATCCATCTTGGAATACGTTCTCCAAGTGAAGTGAATTCAAGCTCTACATTATATTCAGCCTTCATTCGATATTCAAAAACCTCAAACTGAAGCTGACCAACTGCACCAAGGATCATTGAGTCATTTAACTCTTGGCGATATAATTGGATCGCTCCTTCCTGAACAAGCTGCTCAATTCCTTTTCGGAATTGCTTTGCCTTCATGACGTTTTTCGCTTGAACACGTTTGAATAACTCAGGTGGGAATTGTGGTAACTCTTCATATTGATATGACTCTTTTCCACCGATTAAAGTATCTCCAATTTGATAAATATTAGGATCATAAATTCCAATAATATCACCCGGATACGCTTCATCTACCGTATCACGATCTTTTGCCATAAATGCTTGAGTTTGGTTTAACTTAATCGTTTTGTTCGTACGACTTAAGTTCACACTCATGCCACGTTCAAATTTTCCAGAGCACACACGGAAAAAGGCAATTCGGTCACGGTGAGCAGGGTTCATATTTGCTTGTATTTTGAAGATATAGCCTGAGAATTGATCTTTATCTGGTTCAATTAAGCCTTGGTCTGTTTTACGAGGCTGTGGCTGTGCAGCAAATTGAAGAAAGGTATCAAAAAATGTTTGCACACCAAAGTTTGCAAGGGCACTACCAAAAAAGACCGGTGTTAACTCTCCCTTTTGCACTCGTTCAGGTGTAAATTCATTTCCCGCTTCCTCGAGTAGCTCTAACTCACCTAATGTATCTTGGTAAATGGGATTCTCTTCAATCTCTGTGCCGGATATTTCATTTAGTGACATTATTTCCTCTTCTTCATCGCCTTTGAAGCGAACAAACTGGTTATTAAAGCGGTCATGGATTCCCAAGAAGCGTTTTCCGCTTCCGACCGGCCAGTTCATTGGATAGGATTCAATTCCAAGTACCTCTTCAATCTCGGATAGCAATTCAAGTGGATCTCTTCCTTCACGGTCAAGCTTATTAATAAACGTAAAGATTGGAATCCCTCTCATACGACATACTTTAAAAAGTTTAATCGTCTGCGGCTCGACACCTTTTGTTGAATCAATGATCATAACAACACTATCAACCGCTGTTAGAGTACGATACGTATCTTCACTAAAATCTTCATGTCCAGGTGTATCTAGTATATTGACGTGAAACTCGTGATACGGAAAGCTCATTACACTTGATGTTACCGAGATTCCACGTTTTTTCTCAATCTCCATCCAGTCAGATGCAGCGTATTTTCCTGATTTTTTCCCTTTTACTGTTCCTGTTGAACGAATAATTTGTCCAAAGAATAGTAACTTTTCCGTTAGCGTCGTTTTCCCAGCATCCGGGTGGGAAATGATCGCAAACGTACGGCGTTTATTTATTTCCTGTTGTAAGCTCATTAGCAATAACCTCTTTTAATTAAATTCGTGCTTCAAATATACTACAAAGCGTCGGAAAGAACAATTTGTTAAAGACTGGATTTGCCGATACTTTTACATAAACAAAAAACAGGAGGATCCCCCTGTTTACCGATCATAGCGTCTTTTATGAAATTTTTCTCCTCTATTTCCCTTTTCCTCAACTAAACTCCACGCTGTACTGTACCGATATTTTTCCCCCCAGATATACACTAGCATGCGCAAACCAGTGATGAAGCTAAGTAATAAGAGACTAACAATTAAAAATAAGATGTCCATTTCGTTCTCCCCCAATCTCCTGTGTACACATGTATATGCAACACAAGGCGAAACATGAGGGATTTTTTCAAGCTATGAGAATTTTAGTTCAGGTAACCATCTATTCATGTGCTTCTTAATTTCCTCATAGACATCTTTTTTGGCAGGCAGCTCTTCAAGCAGACTTACAACATACTCTTCATTAACAAAGGTTGGGATAAAAGAAGGTTCCTTTAACACTATGCTACTCTCTCCATCCTTTACCCTCTTCTCCACGTCAATCTTCATAATACCCCCGATATCTTTGTAATCTTCCGTTTGTCCAGTAAAAAAGTTACCTAAGGAGTAAGCCACGAACGAGCGTCTTCCATCCTCTCTTTCGATCCACTCCATCGGTTGGAGGACGTGAGGATGATGTCCAATAATGATATCAGCTCCTGCATTTGCTGTTTGTTGTGCTAGTTGTTTTTGTTCATCATTTGGCAACCTTTGATATTCGTTACCAAAATGAAGACTCACTACAACAACGTCTGATTCTTCTTTCGCTTTTAAAATGTCTTTTCTTATGTTTTCTATATCGATTCTGTTTACTAAAAACGGTTTATCTTTTGGGGTTTCAATTCCATTTGTTCCATATGTGTATGCTAGAAACGAAAAGGTAATATGATTTTTTTCAATGGTTCTGATGTTGCGCTGATCTTCTTTTGATAAAAATGAGCCTGTATAAGGGATTCCAATTTCATTCCAATGTGAGATTGCACGTTTTATTGCTTTTTCTCCACGATCTAATGTGTGATTGTTGGCAATTGTGACTATATCCACCCCACTTTCTTTTAACGCAATACCCACTTCATACGGACTGTTAAAAGCGGGATAAGTCGATAGTCCAATTTCAGTACCGCCAATCATTGATTCCTGGTTTGCAACCGTAATATCTGCTTTTCTGAGTTCAGCTTGGACTTGTTTGAGGTAAGGAATAAAGTCATACTTGCCCTCCATAATCTGTGCTGGTTCGTAAACGCGATCATGAATAAGTACATCTCCGATAGCAGAAAGGGAAGCTTTATAAATATTTACTTCTGATTCTGCCTTCTTCCCTTTTAATGGACGAACATCCGTATCTAACTTGTCCTCTTTATGGTTGATATGTTCTTGAGATCTGATTGTTTGCTGATGGATGTAAATACTGAAAATACATAAAAAAAGAAGAACGAGATATAAACCGCAATAAATTAACTTCCTCATATCATTTTCCTTTTTTAAAATATTAATTCGCGTATCTTATTATCTTTCTAAATAGACTTAAAGTATTCCAATTCCAGGAAATTTTTATAAATCCGAATAAAAAGGCAATAATCTAATTGATTACTGCCTTTTCACATCATCTTATTAAGGAAATAATATATAACACCAGCTAACACAGCGGATGCAGGTAGCGTGACGACCCAAGTAAACACCATCACTTTGGCAGTTCCCCAGTTTACCCCTTTGGCACGCTGTGATGCACCGACGCCAAGGATCGATGATGAAATCACATGAGTTGTACTGACTGGAAGATGGAAATAAGTTGCCCCTAGGATGATCGAGGCTGAAGATACGTCTGCTGCTACCCCGTTGACTGGTCTAATCTTCATGATTTTATTTCCGACAGTTTGTATAATTCTCCACCCGCCTATTGATGTTCCCAGCCCCATTGCAAGTGCACAGGATAACTGGACCCAGAACGGAATGTCTGTTGTTGAAATATAATTGTTAGCGATTAAGGCAAGTGTAATGATCCCCATCGCTTTTTGGGCATCATTTGTCCCATGTGTATAGGCTTGAAAAGCTGCTGTTACAATTTGAATCTTCCGGAATCGATTATTCGATTTTATAAGATTATGATTTTTAAATAAAACCTTAAATATGCTGAAAACGATAAATCCTACAATAAACGCTAATACTGGTGACAAAAACAGAGACTGTGCAATTTTTGAAAACCCTGAATAATTAATGGTTCCAAAGCCTGAAGAAGCAATCGCTGCTCCAACAATGGAGCCGATAATCGCATGGGATGAGCTACTTGGAATGCCGTAATACCAAGTAATTAAGTTCCAAGCAATTGCTGATATAAGAGCAGTAAGGATCACAACTGAGCCATTTTCAATCGTAAATGGGTCAACAATTCCACTTGTGATCGTCTTTGCGACACCTGTAAACGTAAGAGCTCCTATAAAATTCATCATCGAAGCTAATAAAATCGCCTGCTTTGGTTTCAATGCCTTTGTTGATACACTTGTGGCGATCGCATTCGCTGTATCATGAAAACCATTAATAAAATCAAATGACAGTGCAAAAATAACAATCATAATGGTAATAAGTAAGGTCACATCCATATAAACTTGAACTCCTTACGCATTTTTCATCACGATGCTATCCAATGTGTTTGCAACCTTGCGATAGCTATCCACAATGCCATCAAGTGACTCATAAATATCCTTATATTGAATAATCTTGATTGGGTCTTTTAGATGTGCAAATAAATTTTTTACAGCAGTACGCAGTAAATTATTACCGTTTGCTTCGTGCTCTTTTAATTTTAACGAATACGCTGGAATCGACTGCAATTTTTTAAGCGATAACAATGTCACCGCCTCAGCAATTACTACTGCACATTGATGATTGATTTGCAAAAAGTTTTTCATTTGTTCTGTTAGATGTGTGACCGAATACATCTCTAGCAAGCCAGCAATATGCTCGATACCGTCCAACACATCGTCAATATGAAGGGCAAGCTGCAAAATATCTTCCCGGT
>JAPSLU010000283.1 GCA_031180405.1 Bacillus sp. (in: firmicutes)
TTATATATGTTATTTTAGCCATCGCTGTTTTGGCTGTTCTGAGATATTATTTCAAGCGTCATCCAGTTGAGCACGAGCTTGATGATGGACATAATCAAGTAATAATTACCTAATCCTAAAAGGGGTGAATCAATATGACCGCAGATTCCTTACTAGCCATTACTGTCCTCTGGGGGTTCGTTTTCATCTATGCTGTAATGGCAACGATGGATTTTGGCGCAGGCTTTTGGTCTATGATTTATATTAATAAGGAAAAAACAAATGCTACAAACATTGCAAACCGTTATCTTTCACCGACTTGGGAGGTTACGAATGTTTTTATTGTTGCCATCGTGATTGCACTGGTAAGCTTTTTTCCTGGTGCAACCTTCATACTTGGAACCGTACTATTAATTCCAGGAAGTTTTATCTTAATTCTACTTGCACTACGAAGTGGTTTTTTAGTTTTTTCTCATGTTGCGAAAGATTATGAAAAGGGACTAACCTATGTTTCTGGAATTTCTGGATTTATCATACCAGCCCTTCTTATGCTAGTTTTACCTATCACACATGGCGGTTACATTGAGCAAGTGAACGATGTTCATCAACTTAACTTTGGAGCACTGTTTACTAGTCCGAATATATACGCCTTTATGGGCTTTGCAATAACTAGTACACTTTTTCTTTCTTCCTTATTATTAGCAGATTACTCGAATGTCGCAGATGAGCTAGAAGCTTATCGTGTTTATCGGAGAGATGCCTTAATTCTTGGTCCCGTTTCATTGTTAATGGCCTTTTTAATCATGCTAACATTGAGAGTTGAAGCAAATTGGTTATATTCAAAAATGCTTTACTACTTGCCTTTTTTAATTGGATCCGTTTTTCTTTTTGTTATTGCTGGAGCGGCTTTATTCATTCCATCCGCAAAACATAAGGGACGAATAGGTCGCCCAAGACTAGCGGTAATTGCAGTAACCATTCAATACCTTCTCGCTAGTTATGCGTATGGGAGAGCACATTTACCATATATGATTTACCCTGATGTAACCATTGAATCAGGTTTTACACATCCAAATACTTTTAGAGCTTTATTTGTCACCTATATTGTAGGGTTCCTTATTTTATTTCCTGGTTTTGTGTATTTTTGGAAATTATTTATGAAGGATAAGCGCTATTTAAAGCAAAATGAATCCTAATAAAATGAATAAGTATCTATTTTTGGCAAACTATAAAAACGATGTTGATGTATAAGGGGGAAATGAGTAATGAAGGAAAGCCTTATTGAGTCATTTCGTCACGATGTAAAATATTCTAATGCAGATTCTTTTAATATGTTCGTCGACTCTTTTACTAATTTATGGGATTATGAATTTGGTTCATTAGATGACCTTCCAGAAGATGTGGATGAGTTAGTAGCAGATCGTGCTATTGAATATGGATTGATGGAGTAAAAACATAATGATATTCGTTTAATACTTAATAATCCCGGCATTAATGAGGCCGGGATTTTCTTTTTTGATTAATTTCCAATGGTTGCAGTATTTGAAGAAGCTTTTGAAAGTTTTTTCTGAGCACGTTTTTTTGCTACTAGACCATGTTTTGGCGAGAATAAGAAAGCTAAAGCAAAAAGAATTCCTGTTGATGTGGCCATCGCTCCAGCTATGGACACATTAAGAAAAGCAGCCATGTAATAACCACTTATCGCCGATATAACACCGATACCGGCACTAATAAAGAGCATATTTAACAATTTATCGGTTAATAAATAGGCAGTAGAAGCTGGAACAATGAGCATCGCAACAACCAATATCGCCCCAACACTATCAAAGGAAGCAACAGTTGTTATAGATAACATCCCCATTTGTAAATAGTGAATAAACAATACCGGAATACCAATTGCTAAAGCCATTTCCGGATCAAATGAGCTAATTTTAAATTCTTTATAAAAAAAGATAATAAGTAGCAAATTGACGATGAACACAAAAGATAAAAGCCAAACTGCCTTAGGTCCTAAATCTATCCCATTCCATTGAAAGGTGTCCCAAGGGATAAATGTGATCTCTCCCATCAATGCATGATCCACATCTAAATGGATATTTCCAGCAAAGACCGATAAGAGAATAACCCCAACTGCAAAAAGAGATGTAAACACAATCCCGATTGCAGCATCACCCTGAACCCCTTTTCCACTCAAAACCTGTACAAGTAACGCAGTTAATAGTCCAACTACTACAGCACCAATTAAAAGGGCAGGACCATCTAAACTTCGGCTAACTAGAAAACCGCCGACAATTCCCAATAAAACAGTATGAGAGATGGCATCTGCCAGCATAGCCATTTTTCTTAATACGAGAAAGCATCCAATCATCGCACATGTAATACCTACTAATGACCCAGTAATAATAATCCATGCATCATAACTCATTAATCATCGCCCTCCTCTCGCTAACACTAGCTGACTTTGGCATTAATAATGGTACCCGATCATGTATGCTTAATAATTTTAATAACTGATCCTTTGTTTCTTTAGATATAGAATTTAGATTCAGATCATCTCTCGTCTTTAGTGCTAGGTCGGCAAATTGCATTTCATGCATTAAATACATTTCATACAAACGCTGCTGTAAAACGATCCCATATCCAGCTTCAATTCCCTTTTCTGTTAACATCCATTTCCCATTATGTGCACTACTAATGTATTCTTTCTTTTCTAAAACATTTTTTGCATAATGGAAAAGACTTGGTGTTATCTTTCGTTTTAGTAGTACCTCATCTTCTGAGATTTCACGAAGATTTCCACCTTCTGCCACATCATAAAAGCTTAGGAAAATCTGTTCTACTGCTGTACGTTTTCGGAGTGTCACTTGCTTTATGGCTTTAGCAAGTAATCCTCGTTTTGGTGCAAACACTAGTGAAATAAGAAACATAATCGTTGCAGCGATAATAATAAGTGGACCTGTTGCCATTCCTTCCATAATCGTACTCAATAGCGTACCCATAACACCAGATACACCACCAATAAAGCCCGAGATGATGATCATTGAACTCAACCGCTCTGTCCAATATCTTGCACTTATGGCCGGAGTGATAAGCATGGCTGCCATTAAAACGACGCCAACTGTTTGTAATCCAATGACCACTGAACATACGATTAGTAAAAGTAATAATCCATTTAAAAATTTAGCCGGTATTCCAATTCCTTTTGCAAATTGAGGATCAAATGTTAGTAATTTAAACTCTTTATAAAAGATAGCAGTTATCAACAATAAGATGCAGGCAATAATCGTAATTAATTGAACATCAGCCCCGACCATGGATGCTGCCTGCCCAAAAATAAAGTCATCAAGCCCGCTTTGATTACCGGCACCATTATGCTGAATATAGGTTAAGAGAACAATTCCAAAACCAAAAAACACAGAAATAATAATACCAAGTGCAGAATCTTCTTTTATTCTAGAATGGTTAATAATCATTTGAATAAGAAAAGAAGATATTAAGCCTGCAATCACTGCACCAATTAAAAACCAAATCAATGATTTAGACCCATATAACAAATAGGCGATACATACTCCTGGTAGTGCTGAGTGGGCAATCGCGTCTCCAATTAGGCTTTGCTTTCTCAATAAAGTAAAGCTTCCGACAACCCCGCTTGTAATTCCAAGGAGCATTGTGCCAAGTAACACCCATTGGGTATTAGGATTTTGAAGTTGTACTATAAGCTCTTCAAGCATTTCTTTCACTCCCATTTTGCTATAGGGACCTTACCCACAATCCCTAAATATCAGTTCCTCTTTTGGTGTCTTAATTTCCTTCGACTACAACTGATTGATCTTGTAAGAATGTAAGTTTTCCACCGTACGTTTTTTGAAGATTATTAATTGTAAAGGTCTCATTTGTTGGACCAAAAGCAATTTTTCTCATGTTTAATAGCAGTACCCAATCAAAATACTCTTCTACTGTTTGTAAGTCATGGTGAACAACTAGCACTGTTTTTCCCTTAGCTTTTAATTCATTTAATAAAGCAATAATCGCTTTCTCCGTTGCTGCATCTACTCCGACAAAGGGTTCATCCATAAAATAAACATCGGCATCCTGCGCGAGAGCCCTGGCCAAAAATACCCTTTGCTGTTGACCGCCGGATAACTGGCTTATTTGTCGATTTTCAAATTCAAGCATTCCAACTTTCTTAAGACACTCTTTTGCAAACTCGACGTCTTTTTTTCCTGGGCGTTTAAACCAACCCACATGACCATATCTTCCCATTAAAACAACATCCAGGGCATTGGTTGGGAAGTCCCAGTCAACAGAGCCGCGTTGTGGAACATAGCCGACACGTTTACGTTGCTTTTTATATTGCTCACCAAAAATACTCACTTCACCTGAAGCAGTTGGAATTAACCCTAAGACTCCTTTTATTAAGGTCGACTTACCAGCACCATTCGGACCGATAATGCCAATTAACTTCCCTTCAGGTACTTTAAAACTAACCTCCTGTAATACAGGTTTTTGATGATAAGCTATCGTTAAATTTTCAACTGTAACAGGATTCATCAATCACACCAACCTTACTTAATAATCATAGATTCATTGCTTGATAACCTATATACCTTACAAAAAATACACCTAAATTAAAGATAGATAGCAATCTTTCCTTTACTACCAGTCTTGCTTTATTTTAAAGAAGATACCATTATGTCAACATTATGCTTGAACATCCCAATATAAGTTCCCTCTTCTGTTCCCTCCTCGCCCATTGCATCAGAGAAGAGTTCACCGCCTATGGCAACTTCGTGACCTTGTTTTTTCGCACCCTCTACTACTGCATTAATTGATTTTTCCGAGATGCTGCTCTCAATGAAGACTGCTTTAATATTACGTTCTACTAATATATCAACTAACCCTTGAACATCTTTTAATCCGTATTCTGAGTCTGTGCTTAGTCCTTGTAATCCCATTACTTCTAAGCCGTATGCGTGACCAAAATAGGCAAATGCATCATGTGCCGTAACAAGTACACGACTTGTTTCAGGGATTGTTTGTATTTGTTCTTTTGCATATTGATCCAATTCATCTAATTCTTTTTTGTAATTTGCAGCATTTTCTTTAAATACTTTCTCATTTTCTGGAGATTGCTTTGTTAATTCTTTCTCTACAGCATCTACTGCATGAGCCCAAGCTTGAATATTAAACCAAACGTGTGGATCGTGAGCGTTTGTTTCAGCTGTACCTATCAACATATCTTCCGGAACAAAATCCGCGACTGCTACTGTCGCTTTGTCCTTCGACATTTTTTCAAATATCTCTTCCATCTTACCTTCTAGGTGAAGCCCATTATAAAAAATCATATCTGCATCATTAAGCTTTTTAATATCACCTTGGGAAGCTTGGTATAAGTGTGGATCGACTCCAGGACCCATTAATGAAGTCACAGATACTTTATCTCCTCCAACGTTTTTCACTATATCTGCAACTTGACCTGTTGTTGTTGTAACTTGAATTGTTTCATTAGAACTTGCGTTTTTGTCCCCATTTGTTTGATTAATTCCACATGCAGATAATAAAAATATTGCTAAAATACCTGTTGTTACACCTGTTAACCATTTTTTCACCTTTTACTCCTCCATTCGCTTTATTTAAATAAAATATTAAATCTTCTCCTAGGTCAAAATTAGTCTATGTTCGAATTTTAGGATACGTGCTATTTTTTTTACTTTTCTCACCTTTTATTCATATAA
>JAPSLU010000017.1 GCA_031180405.1 Bacillus sp. (in: firmicutes)
CGCTGAAAAGCTTCATCGTTCACGGAGTTGTATTTCAAAATTTGAAACAGATAAAAAGACACTGGATGTCGCAACTTTAATTAAGTGGGCAGATGTTACCTCAGCTAAAGATGTGGCATGTGCAATTGTGACAGGGGTAGATCCAGTGATGATATTGCAGCAGTTAATGCCGTTGATAGGAGGAATAATCCAATGGTTCTAACCTGAAAAGAGAAGCTGGAACAATTGATTAAGAAATTAAAGAGCCAAGGAGTCAAGATTGATAGGGCTGTTAGGATCCATACTCCAAAGGAGGGTTCATGAATGGACTTGGGTTATGTCCTAGCTATGATTTTTGGAACCTATTTTATTTTCATTATGGGAATTTTAATTGGAGATTTTACTTCAAATCAAAAAGAAAAGCAGTAAGCTCACCACAGCTCACTGCCACTAAATATCGCTCACTACTATTCTACCACCACTAGAATAGGGCGGCAAGAACCTTTGTTCCTGCCGCGATAAGTCGGAACGAAAATCTACCACTCCCCCATCACTTGCGTTTCGGCTTATCGCGGTGTGAATAAAGCACCTAATTACATAGAGAGGAGGATTGGAATGAATCATCCTATGATTGACCAAATAGAGCGGTTCGGATATCCGAATATGGTAACACAGCCTAAACATGTAGGATTCGATTATTTTGGTGACGAGATTCTTGATGGTGACGACATAGTGGAATATGACGGTGAAATCATCTTGAAGGACAACTTGGAGCGGTTCTTAACAGAAGTCATGGAATTTGAATTTAGAACAGCATAAAAAATGACTCCTGTTGGTGCAGGAGTCGATAATGATTGGCGAATCATTTTATACCGTCATCATAGCACATTGCCTGGTGGCGGTAAAGGGAGGACTTAATAGTGGCAATTAATGCAGTGTCTACTAAGGAAATGAGCAGGTATGAATGGCTGCAAGAACGTGCTAAAGGAATCGGTGGAAGTGATGCAGGAATCATCCTTGGAGTAAATAAATACAAAACAGCTTTTGAGCTATGGCTTGAAAAAACAGGCCAGGTTGAGCCTCAAGAAATCGATAATGAAGCCATTTACTGGGGCAACGAAATGGAGAATGTGATTGCAAAAGAATTTGAAAAGCGTACAGGCAAGAAGGTACGCCGGACAAACTTTATGTACAGCCATTCAGAGTACCCTTTTATTAAAGCGAACGTGGACCGTTTAATCGTCGGAGAATCAGCCATTCTGGAATGCAAAACAGCAAGTGCATATCTGGCTAAAGAATGGGAAGGCAAAGAGATTCCGGCCAGCTACCTTGTACAGGTTCAGCATTATCTTGGAGTTACAGATAAGAAAAAGGGTTATATCGCTGTCCTTGTCGGCGGAAACAAGTTCATCTGGAAGGAAGTAGAGCGAGACCAGGAGCTTATCGATATTATTTTCAATGCTGAAAAGCATTTTTGGGAATATCACGTACTGCAAGGGCATGCTCCGGTGTTAGACGGATCCAGCGCAGCTGAGAAGTACTTGAAAGAGAAATACGATCGTGCTGTGAAGGATAAAGAAATTGTCCTTCCATCTGATTATAAAGATTTGCTGGTTCAATATGAGAAAGTGAAATCTGATGAAAAGCTGATTAGAACAGCAAAAACGGAAATTGAAAACAAATTAAAAGAAGTATTGAAAGATGCTGAAACAGGTATTACTGATCAATTTATAGTCACTTGGAAGAATCAGAGTAGAAGAAGTGTGGATTCGAAAGCACTGAAAGAAAAGTTTCCTGACATATACAAAAAAGTTTTGAAAGAATCCTCGTTCCGAAAATTTGCTATAAAGGAGATTAATTGATGGCGACTAATGCAGAATTGAAAAATCAATTAGCTAGTAGGCAGGAGACAGCAGCAAAGCAAGTATCAGCCCAATCACTTGGACTTAAAAGTCTACTAAATACGCCAACAATGCAAAAGAAGTTTGAGCAAGTATTGGCCAATAAAGCTCCTCAATTTATGGCATCCGTTCTTAATTTGTATAACGGAGATCCTGGCCTAAGAGAAGCTGAGCCTATGTCCATAGTGTCCAGTGCAATGGTTGCTGCATCTCTCGATTTACCAGTTGATAAAAACTTAGGTTACGCCTGGATTGTTGCTTTTTATGATTCTAAAAAGGGGTATAAGGCAGCACAGTTCCAGCTGGGATACAAAGGATACATTCAGCTGGCACTAAGAAGTGGCCAGTACAAGGCTATAAATGTAATACCGGTATATGAAGGAGAACTCCTAAAGTGGAATCGTCTAACGGAGGAAATTGACCTTGATTTGGACGCCAAGAAAAATGATAAGGTTATCGGTTACTGTGGCTACTTTAAGTTGGTCAATGGCTTTGAAAAAACAGTTTATTGGACCCGGGACGAAGTAGAGGCACACAGGATTAAGCACAACAAGGCAAAAGACAAGAAATCTCTTAATAATGTTTGGCGTTCTGATTACGATGCCATGGCAATGAAAACAGTTCTGAGGAACATGTTAGGCAAATGGGGTATCTTGTCCATCGATATGCAAAAAGCATTCTCAGAAGACGAGCAGGAGCGTGAGGTAAAAGATATTACGGATGAGGCCAATGAGTATGTTGAGCCAATTCAGTACGACTCTCCAAGCAAGGAAGAGTATGTATCAGATGAAGAGCCAGAAATTATTGGTATGGATCAAAAGAAGAAAAAAACTAGCAAAAATATGTCCACCCAGGAATCATTGGACATAGATTTTGAAGATGCAGAGTAACAAAACAAAAGTCCTCCTTCCAGCATGGATCTGGGAGGAGGCTAGAGATAAAGAACACTTGAAAATACTTATTTTAGAGTATATGCGGCGGTATCCGGATTACAAAGTAAAAGGCGTTAAAAACGGATTTGCTGTCTGTGAGAGAAGTTAATTTGATAGGGAGGAGGTACAAAGGTGCAAGGCTGGATAAAGCTTCACAGGAAGATACTAGAGAACGAGATATGGCATGATGTCACCACTTATCGACTTTTTACATTGCTGCTTTTGCAAGCTGTTCACAAGGACGGGGTTAAAGTGAAAGGCATTGAATTAAAGAGAGGTCAGTACCTCCGTTCCTATTCTAAGTTAGCCGAAGATCTCGAATACAAGGAAAAAAGAGGATTTAAAAAAGTTTCGAAAAGCACGGTTTTACGATCGGTTAAGAAATTAGTTGATGAAGGAATAGTGTCCGTTAACGAAACTGATTACGGAACGGTGTTCACCATCCTAAAATACCACGAATACCAAGGGTTTGACGATGATAACGAAACGCCAATCGAAACGGATAATGAACCTTTATCCGAACGAAATCGAAACGAAATCGAAACGTTATCGAAACAAGAACAAGAATTAAAGAATTTAAGAATTAAAGAATTTAATACTTCTACTAAGGATCCAGTGGATGTCATTGCAGAAAAATTTATTGATTTACGAACAGCTGCTGAAGGACGTTCTGTTTACCCAACAACAAAAGATTATGAAGCAATCGCCCGGATTGTCGCCCGTGGTATACCGTTGCCACAAACAATCAAATTGCTTGAACAGTGTTTTGCTGAATATAAAGAACGTCAGCCAAATGGAGCCATTAAAGCCTTCGGTTACTGCGAAAAATACATCTTGGATCATTATAAAGCCTTAGTAGCAAGAGAACAGGCAAAAGAGGCAGCTAAAAACGTTAAGCCTTTTAAAAACAATAATTCTTTTAAGCCAAAGGGTATGCGAGCCAAGCCAATACGGACGGAAATGCTGCCAGATTGGTTTGATGCTGAAAGCCAACAGCATGAGAAGCCTAACCTTTTAAAGAATGAGCAAGAAATTGCTAAAAAGAAAGCAGATTTGCAGGAAAAACTTAAACTATTAAGATCGGGGAGTTGATGCTATGGGGATCCTTTATGAATCCGTTATGCAGCAGAAAAGGAATTTCCTCATCAAGAGATTATCAGAATTGAATATTTCTAGAGCTCAATCCGGAAAAAGCATTGATGAATGTGATTATGAGGAACTGAAATATGAGCTTGTGCTGGTATCCTTTCGGGAGATTGATGCAGAGGCAGCACAAAATAACTGGTTTTGAAGGGAGATATGAAAAATGACTATTACAAATGTTAAGTTAGTTACTCGCTGTCCAAAATGTCTGTCCAAGGGGACTGTGATTGGCCATCGAAATAACCTCTTATTACTTGAGTGCAGGGACTGTAACAAACGTTGGAATACTTACTCAAAGACTTGCAATGTTTGCGGAAAGCCAAATTATTTCTACGTTGAAGGTCCCTGCGTTAAATGCTATTCAGAGAAACACAATGCCGTCTGAAGTTAATAAAATCGATGTGCAGGAAAATTAGAATGATGTGCAGATATAATGGCTTTACACTTAGGGCAAGTGACATTATCTACTTTTTTAAATTGAATCTTCTTAAAATCATTTTTTGTAAAAGTAGAAAACACATGATATCTAAAACCACATATACATGTGTTTCGGTCCTTAACAACATGTCTTATACCTGTCTCTTTACAGTTAACTGTTGGGAAAATCATGACTTCCAACCCTTCTAAGCTAAAATACAGGCAAACTAGAAAGGTATGTATTGATAAAAAATACTTTTGCAACCCGGCTGCCATGACAAATAAGCTGTTTTAGGCCCGTGGCTTTGCGTCTTTTACTTTCGTAAAATTTGCCCAGAGGAAATACTACCATAATTTAGGTGTAATGTCGTAATTTGTTGGAATTTGTAATAATAATGAAATGATGTTTACAAAAGGGAAGAAAGCATTATTAGGTGGTGAGGGGATGACGCAGTTAGACTTGTTCTCCTTCGCCCTTGAAGATCAGATCTTTGGATTAAAACAGGGTGAGGAGTTAGAACTTTTCAGAGGAAATGAACGGCTGCTTATTCGGAAGCATGATAAATACAAGGACGTTTACTTTTATCAGGGACCTGACTTCTCCGGATATGCGCTTCATGTTGATAAAGAGGGCTTATTTGGTGGATTAGATCTCTTTAAGACAAAAATAAATCAGTGGCTTTGTAGCGGGTGTTGAATTTAACAAAATAAGGAGTTAGTTTCATTTACCTTTTTTCTCAGCTCTAAAAGTCCAAGCAACTACTAAGAGCCAAAAAGCTGACAATATACTTGGAACTCCAAGTGTCACGAAATATATATTTTTTAAAGTATGTTGATCAATCCAGTTAAACATATTTTCACCTCATCAGTATGCGAGCAAGGACCTAATCTAAGGAGCTTTTTGGATGTGGAGGATTGACCTTGCTCGTGCAGCTAGTTTGTCCAATTGGAAAATATTTAAACAATAAAAAAACCGCATCTCTGCGGTAAATTAGATATTCATGCTTTGTAGTATATGTTAATAAGTTGTTACTAGTGCGAGCAAGGGCAGGAATCTTATGGGGTTGTTAGCATAAAGTGGTGGCCTTGCTCGGTATATATAAAGTTTCCATTTAATTACAGATATATACATTTGACCTAATTTTCCCTCAGGTGAGTTCTCATCACTTATTCCTATTTAAATATCGGTGTAATTCAAAGCCGGTTCCTAAGAGGGTGGTGACCATAGCAATGAAGAATAGTACTTCTGTAGTTGAACTGGCTGTCCAAACATCTATAAAATGCATAAATGTTAATATGGTAAAACAAGATGCACTAAAAATATTTAAATAGAGTTGAGTTTTATTTGACAATTAGAAATCACCTCAATTTGGGAGTAGTTATCTCGAATTATAACATTTTTTGGGAATTGTAATATCATCGGAAGTTAATAACAAACAGAAAAATAAGAAAAGTTAAATTGGGTGCAGAAAAAAAGGAAAGCTTTAAAAGCTTTTCCCCGATACTTCCCTATCTATTAATAAGGATAATTCTATAATAGGTTTTAAATTAGGACTTTCTTTATAAGGTAGCATATCAATACTTCCTATTTTAGTAGCAACATCATACTCTCCAATAATAGTGTCTAATAATATAAAGGCTGCGTTTTCCCATTCTTCAAAATCAGAATCATAACCTTTGAGATATAGAACAATGTCTACCGTGTCACCATTTTTTCGGTAAGTGAAATATACATCATCAGGCCCTAAACTAATATCCTCATATTCGATAGTGGAAATATCATCAACATTACTTTTGGGTCGAAAAGCAATTATTTTAAAACCGTCAAGTTTCGGTGCTTTTTCAACAAGGTCAATTACATCTGTAAAGGCAGATAGGATACCATCAGCACTTATTATAAATTCTCTCTTTCCATCGATAAGATCAGCACTAAATTCAAAAGCTATATCCTCATTTATCTTAGATAACTGTTTATCTAGTTTGTAGAACAATGAATTTAATTTTTCTTCTTTTAACTGATAATAGTCTTGTGAATTCTTTTCAAACCAAATCCAGAAGTCAGTAGCAGTATAGTTTTTACCAAATATTTTTTTGAACATGTCGTCCATCCTTTATAAGTAATTTAGATAATTATACTCAATCGAGAACTAGTAGAAAATAAAAAATTGAAACATGTGATAAAGGTGTAGATTTATATTCTTTCTAACAGGAAAAGGTAAGTACTTCCCGAACTATATGAATATGGAGTTAACTCAATGCTATTTATAAGGGGGAAGAGGTATGACCGAGAAAAAAGCAAGCTATTTATTGTTTTGTTCTGAATGTGGTATGCCTCGGCCAATCCCGCAATACATCATGGAAACTTACTTTATCAAAGGGGTTGACGGAGTATATTGCAATAACTGTGGAAATAAGACAATCATTCCGGGATACCTGAAAAAAATAAAAAATGATTTGTAAAAACAAAAAAAGCCAGGACTCCTCCTGACCTACCTAAGCAAATTATAACATGGGAGGGGTTCTGGATGAAAGAAGCTGCCAGCAAGCAAATTGAATCCATTCTTAAGGATTATCATTGGATGATGAACTCTATAAAGGTGCTCAGGGACTCAATGAAAGAACCAGGAGAAGGGTTAACAGCTCAATATGGTGATGCAGCTGGGATGCCGAAAGCTCAAGGTACCACAAGTGATCCTGTTTATAGAGAATGTGTACGCAGGGAGAGAAGATATTCAGTTATTTGTAAGTACGAGGCTAAGATTTCTGTTATTCAGGATCGAATGCATCTTATTACGGATGACAGGGAAATTGAGGTTCTTCATTGGCTGCTTGAGGGGAGAAGTTATCGGTGGATTGCAATGCATATGGGTTTATCGCACTCCCACATTGGACGCATTAAAGATTCAATTGTTAAGAAAATGAGTGAATATGTTCCAAATGTTACAAACGATACAAACGATACGAAATTGCTAAAACATAAATCTGCTTGCTAAACTTGAAGGCAGGACGGGGAGGCGGTTACGAACTGCTTCCTCTATTTTTGTTGGATAGTTACTTTATAGTAAAAAAATACAGGAAAATATCTCCTTTTGGCGAAGTGTAATGACGAAGGGGGTGATGCGCGTGAGATTAAAAATGGATGGTTTTGATGATCTAGAAAAACAATTAAAGCAAATGGAAAAAAACATCAAAGAGTTTGAGGGTGGCAAGGAAGTTGGATTTGAAGAATTATTTAATCCTTCATTTATGAAAATTCATACTGACTTTAATAACATTGATGAGTTTTTTGATAAAAGTCCGTTTAGTATTGAAACAAATGAAGATTTTGATAATCTGGATGAATCTGAATTAGATAAATACGTAGCTGAGACAACAAAATTTTCATCATGGGGAGAAATGCTAGATACTGCTGGAGAAATACATCTTACAAAAAAGTTAGGGTTTTAAATAACAGTGCATCCTTCGGGGTGCTTTTTAATAGAAAAAGAAAAACCCTCACTTTGCAGGAGGGCGTTTCTTCGCCGTATATAAAAATGATATAGTTAGGCCGGCGGCAACCGACAACTGAACCTCCAAATTTACAACGACTTCCATAGTTAATTGTAAAGTTAACATATAGCATTCCCCCAAATATTAAGTCACCCATGCGAGTGCTAGGCACACACTACATGAAAATATCTGAGGTTAGTAAAATAGTATCATAACAAATTGGAAAATGGAATAATATTGCAGGGGAATAAATCATTTTGTCAAAGTAAAGGGGTTAATGCTATGAAAAGAGATATGGAATTAGTTAGACAACTATTATTTATGATTGAAAAGTTGGAGAGTAACCATACAGAATTAAAAATTCCCTCTGAAATAGATAGAGAAGAAGCTGTTTACCACCTTCGTATTATGGAACAAGCTGGATTTACGGTAAATAAAATTCAATACGCCGATAATCAGCCTTTATGGATATACAGTTCTCTTACTTGGGATGGCCATGACTTTTTAGATTCAATTAAAAATGATACTGTTTGGACAAAAATTAAAGAAGGTATAAAGAATAAAGGCCTTGAATTAGGTCAGGTTTCATTTAGTGTCTTGAAAGAATATGCAAAATTAGAGATTAAGAAAAAATTGGGACTAGAGTAATAAGCATCCTTTCGAGGCTGCTTTTTCTTTTGCTCCAAAACAAACATAAATACCTGGAGGTGGCAGGTGATGTAACATGGCTGAGAAATACGTCCAAGCTGAAAAAGATTACGTCAAAGGCATGAAGTACAAGGATATTGCTGAGAAATATCAGGTATCACTGAATACCGTGAAGTCCTGGAAAAAGAGATATGGTTGGAATCGTAATAGGGGTGCACCCAAAGAAAAAAGTGTGCACACAATAAAGCGGGGTGCTCCAAAAGGCAATATTAATGCAAAAGGTAACAGAGGGGGAGCTGCTCCAAAAGGAAACTCGAATGCCGTAACCCATGGTTTTTTCTCTAAGTTCCTACCAGAAGAATCATTAGAAATCATGATCCATATGCAGGAGCATTCCCCTGCTGATTTAATCTGGGATCAAATACAGATTCAATACGCTGCAATTATTCGTGCCCAGAGAATAATGTTTGTTGAGAACAAAGACGATTTCACCAAGGTTTTAAAAAAGACTAAGGACTCAGATTCTGCTGAGGAAAGAGAATGGGAATATCAATTCGCTTGGGATAAGCATGCTACTTTCCTAAATGCTCAGTCCAGGGCAATGGGTGAGCTGCGTTCCCTTATTAAACAATTTGATGAGATGGCACACATTCATGATGAGCGCAGGATGAAACTTGAACTTATGCGGGCTAATATCGAGAAAACAAAAGCTGAAATCAAACAAGAGGCTGCCGATGGTAGCAAGGTTGTTATTGTTAATGATAAAGAAGCAATGAGGAAGGCGTTAGAAAATGACAGTCAAAACAATTAATGTCATGGACTTGATGAACGTCAATTTTTATTCCCTCTGGCTTGCTGAACAGTCTCATATAGTCGCTAAAGGCGGCCGTTCCTCTATGAAATCCTCTGTGATTAGTTTAAAACTTGTGGTCTATTTTTTGGAAGATGATTTGGGCAATGTCGTTTGTTTAAGGAAAGTAGGAAAATATCTTTCTACTTCCATTTACGAGCAAATTAAATGGGCCATTTACATGCTTGGCGTTGAGGATGAGTTCTATTTCGGAAAATCGCCTCTGATAATTCGCCATAAGGCCACGAATACAGCTTTTTATTTTTATGGCGTTGACGATCCCATGAAGATTAAGTCAGCTAAGATAGCAAAAGGCTATGTAATGGCTCTGTGGTTTGAGGAAGCAGCTGAATTTGCTGGTGTGGAAGATATCGATATTGTTGAGGATACCTTTCTCCGTCAAGAAATTGAAGGAAAAGAGGTTAAGGTGTATTTCTCCTACAACCCTCCCAGAAATCCTTATAGCTGGATCAATGAGTGGTTAGATACAAAGGCAAGGGATGATGATTATTTCATTCATCATTCAACGTACCTTGATGATAAAAAAGGTTTCTTATCCGAGCAGATGATCCGAAAAATTGAGAAGTACAAGGAAAATGATGAAGATTATTGGCGTTGGATGTATGCCGGTGAGGTTATTGGTCTTGGCGACATGGTCTACAATATGGACCATTTTCACGAAATCGATTCGTTGCCTGAAGACGATGATCTAATTATTATAGACATTGCTATCGATACCGGACATCAGGTGTCTGCGACCACTTTCTTGGCCTTCGGATTTACGAAGAAGAGGAATGTAATTTTACTCGATACCTTTTACTATAGCCCTGAAAACAAAGTCGTAAAAAAGGCCTCAAGCGAGCTTTCAAAGGATTTAAAAGAGTGGATGGATAAAATCAAGCAAACCTATAATAGACACTTTGATCAGCAAACAATTGATTCTGCAGAGGGGGCTTTGCGTAACCAGTTCTTTAAAGATTATGGGATCCGCCTTCATCCTGTAGTGAAGAAAAAGAAAATAGATATGATCGACAACGTCCAGGATTTATTAGCTCAGGGGCGTTTTTTTGTGCTTAAAACAGCAGCCAATGAGATTTTCCTGACTGAACATAAAAAATACCAATGGGATGCTGATTCCTTACAGAGTGATGATCCGAAGGTCATAAAGATTGATGATCATACCTGCGATGCATTCCAATATTATGTTCAGGATAATTTGAGGAAGCTTGGATTGAAATATTAAGGCGGTGACAATCATTGTTTAAAAACATGCTGGCCCGCATAAGGCAGGTGATGTACAGAATGGGATTGATTAAAGGCATTAAGAGGCTGGCTGATCATAAGGACATCCAGATTAATGAGGATTTCTATAAATATATTGGGAATTGGAAAGCTCTCTATAAAGGGTATTTTAGCGAATGGCATGATATCCGATATACAACAATTGCGGGACCAAAAAAACGTCGAATGGCTTCCTTGAACATGCCAAAGGTGGTCTCTCAGGAGCTAGCAACATTAATCTTTAATGAGCGCTGCGAGATCAATATTTCTGACAAGACATTGTCTGGGAAAATTCATGATGTCTTTAAGAATAATAATTTCGTTAAGAAGTTCCAGGATTACTTAGAATACCAGTTTGCTATGGGTGGCATGGTGATCAAGCCTTATGTGGAGGATGAAAAGTTAAAGCTCTCCTATGTGACTGCAGATTGTTTTATCCCCATTAGCTGGGACCATATCACGATTAGAGAGGCTGTTTTCCTAAATGAATTCTCTAAGAAAGGAAAGAAGTACAATCACCTGGAATGGCACCTGTGGGATAGGGCGACCTATATAATCCGAAATGAAGTCTATGAAAATAATACAGGCGAGGAATTAGGGGTTAAGGTTCCACTGAAGCAATTTTTCCCGAATCTTGAAGAGGAGATTAGGATATCTAATTACAAGCGACCGGGTTTTGTCTACTTTAAGCCAAACATAGCCAATAACTTGGATACTACAAGCCCATTAGGAATTTCTATTTTCGCAAATGCGCTTGATACGCTGCATTCCTTGGATATCGCTTTTGACTCCTATCAGCGGGAATTCAAGCTTGGGAAAAAGCGAATTTTAGTACCTGATACAGCTATTCAAACCGTTATTGACCCACTAACTGGTCAGATGCACCGTTATTTTGATGCTGAAGATGAAGTTTATCAGGCGATGGCTCTTGGCGATATGGATGCCAATAAAATAGCAGACATTTCAACAACACTTCGGGTCGAGGAACATATTTCAGCGATTAATTCTTTGCTCAATGTCTTGGCTATGCAAATAGGTTTCTCTTCCGGTGCTTTCACCTTCGATGGCCAGGGCGTTAAGACAGCAACAGAGGTTGTTTCGGAAAATTCTAAGACCTTCCGGACGAAGCAAAGCCATGAAAACCTTATTGAAGCTGGCATTCAGGAACTAGTGGAATGTATCATTCAGGTCGCTGAGCTATATCAGTTATTTAATCGGCCTGAGGGCGAATATGAAGTCACAGTTGCTTTTGATGATTCTATAGCAGAAGACCAAAAAGCAGAGATCGCAAAGCAGGTTCAGCTGGTTACCAATCAACTGACTTCGAAGAAAAAGGCGATTATGAAGATCCATGGTTTTTCAGAAGAAGAAGCCGAGCAGTTGCTGAAGGAAATTGCAGAAGAAAATGCAACAGCAACGGTTGAAGCAATTGATTTCTTTGGCATTAATAATAGACAAGACCAGGGTGAAACCTAATGGATCCACTAAGGCAGCAGCAATTAACAATGCCTGTTATCGAAGTCTTTCTATCCATTGAGGAAGAAATCCTTTTAAATATTGCCAAGCTCCTGAAACAAGGAAAAAGCCTGCTGGAAGAAGATGTGGAAAGGTGGCAAACCGAGAAGCTTGGACAATTAGGAAAATTAACACAGCAAAATATTATAACCATAGCAAAATACGCGGAACTTTCGATAGAAACTGTAACAGCTATGCTTGAGGAAGCTGGATATGAGGCTGTCACTGATTCAGAAATGGAACTGACTGAAGCTGTTGCTCAAGGAATCTTGCTACAACCACCTTTACCTAAAGAAAGCAATGTTCTTGAAGCGGTATTAGTGTCTTTTCAAAGGCAAGCAAGGGAAACTTTCAACCTGATCAATACAACCATGTTAAATCAGTCTCAGCAAATATATTTAAATATCCTGAATGAAACAACCGGAAAAGTCTTGGCAGGCACAAAAACACCAAGACAAGCGCTGGCAGAGACAGCTGCAAGGTGGGCAGAACACGGGGTTCCTGCTCTAATACGTAAAGATGGGGCCAAGATGTCAACCGAAGCCTATGTATCAATGGTTACTAGGTCTATGTCAAACAGTGTTGCCAATGAAATGCAATTTGCTCGAATGGATGAATACGAGGCAGATTTAGTTGAAGTCAGTTCCCATATGGGAGCAAGGCCAAAATGTGCAGAGTACCAGGGGGAAATCTTTTCAAGATCAGGCATCAGTAAAAAATACCCTCCTCTTTCATCTACTAGCTATGGCGAACCCGATGGACTAAGGGGGATTAATTGCCGGCATGTTTTTTATCCCTATATTGAAGGTTTTTCAAAGCGTGTCTATAGGCCATACCCAGCTGCAGAAAATAGGAAGATCTACGAAGAAAGCCAGAGACAGAGGCATTTAGAGAGGGAAATCAGGAAAGCTAAAAGACAATTAGCTGTTGCTGAAGCTCTGGGTGAATCTGAAGCCATAGATGCTGCTAAAAAGAAAGTACGGCAGCGGCAAGCTAACATTAGAGCCTTTATTCACGATACTGGCCGAACAAGGCGGTATGAGCGAGAAAAGGCTTATTCATAATGGTGCGTCTTTTTAAAGGTTAGACGCCATAAAGAAACGGAACCTTTTTGCGTGAGGTGTGACACGCTAAAAAACATATTAAAAAGGAGATAAAAATAGATGGACTTAAAAGAATTGCTTGGAGAAGATCTATATAAGCAAGTCATGGAAAAAGCGGGAGATAAAAAGATTGCAATTGTTTCTGATGGCAATTGGATCCCTAAAGAAAAATTTAATGAATTGAACGAAAACACCAAGGATCTGAAAAAGCAGTTGAAAGATCGAGATGCTCAACTAGCTGAACTTGGTGAAAAGGCAAAAGGTCATGAAGAATTAACAGCTAAGATTAATGAATTAACAGAAGCAAATAAGAAAACTGAAGCTGATTACCAGAAAAAGCTTGATCAGCAGGCTTTTGATTTTGCCTTAAAGTCTGCTTTAACAAATGCCAAGGCTAAAAATCCAAAGGCGGTTGAGGCTTTATTAAATAAGGAATCTATCAAGCTGGATGGAGATAAGCTCCTAGGTTTGGAAGATCAGTTGAAAGCATTGCAGAAAAGCGATGCTTATTTATTTGAAGCAGAGCAGCAACCTAGTAAGCCAACATTTTCTCATGGCCAGCACCAAACGACTCCAGCTGGTGAGCCTAGCACCCTTTTAGATGCATTAAATCAAAGGTTTTCAACAACCAATAATTAAGATTAGGAGATGATTGTTCATGCCAATTACTTTAGAGCAAGCAAAAGTTGGAATGGCAGACCATATTGACCAGCAGGTTATCGATGAATTTCGTCGTGCTTCCTTCCTTTTAGATCAGCTAACATTCGATAATGCTGTTTCACCTGGTACAGGTGGATCAACTTTAACATATGGTTACACTCGTTTAAAAACTCCTTCAACTGCTGGTTTCCGTGAAATTAACAGTGAATACACAGCAAATGAAGCAGACCGCGAGAACCAATATGTGAATCTTAAAATCTTTGGTGGAGCGTTTAAAATTGACCGTGTAATTCAAGATACCAGCGGTCAAATCAACGAAATGAATTTCCAAATGCAGCAAAAAATTAAAGGAGCTGCTAACCTGTTTCATTACACTGTAATTAATGGAGATTCAGCTGTCGATTCCAAAGCATTTGATGGATTAGACAAGGCGCTTACTGGTTCTAATACCGAATTAAATACTGATTCTGTTATTGATCTTTCAGATGAAGCAGGCTTAGAAAGTAAGAAGTTTGCTTTATTGGATGAGCTCGATAATTTTCTAGCGGAATTAGATGGCCGGCCAACCATGCTGATGGGTAACAGCAAGTTAATCACCAAAATCAAGTCGGTTGCCCGCCGAGCTGGTTATGCTACAAAGTCTGAGGATGGCTTTGGACGTACAGTAACAGGGTATGATGGAATCCCACTGGTGGATCTTGAATACTTCTATGACGGTACCTCAACCATTCCAGTTGTTCCAATCATTAATCGTACGGTTGGTACCGAGCAAACAGGATTAACAGATCTTTACGCTGTTACTCTTGGAATGGATGGATTCCATGGTGTTTCGCCTACGGGTAATAAAGTGATCCGTACTTTCTTGCCTGATTTCAACTCTCCAGGTGCAGTTAAAACAGGTGAAGTTGAAATGGTGGCTGCTGTTGCCCTTAAAGCAACCCGAAAAGCCGGTGTTCTTCGTAACATAAAAGTTCAATAAAGAAGGGAGCCTTTATTATGGCTAGAATTAAAAGCCCTAATCCTAATTACAACGGGAATAGCGCTTCCCTTTCATTTGTTAATGGAGAAGCTGAAACCGATAATAAATGGTTGATCGAATGGTTTAAGAATAAAGGTTATACGGTTGAGGAATCAAAAGAGTCTAAAAAGAAGAACCCAGGGAAAACGGAATCTAAAAAGCCTGAAGGTAAGAAGGTTGTGTAGTAATGCCTTACATTGATCAGGCTTTTTATAATGATGTGTACAAAGGTATTCCAATGGATGCTGAAACCTTCACAAGGCTTGAAGCAAGGGCTTCAGATGTCGTTGATGTGCTAACAAATAATCGGTTAGCCGGAGAAGGCCTTTCACATAAGCCAGAACTAATCCGAACCAATGTTAAAAAGGCGGTTGCAGCCCAAATTGAATATATGTATTCAGAAGGTGGGGAATTGTCAGTTCATGGCGGTTCCCCTTCTTCAGTTAGTATAGGCGGCTTTAGTTATACAGAAGGATCCGGTGTGAAAGTAGTTTCTGAAATGGCCCGCAGCTATTTAAGGCCAACGGGATTGCTGTACATGGGAGTTGAGGTTAGATGCTAAGAATCCGGCCGATTCCCAGGAATCTCTTAATTCATGAAGCTATTTATGAACAGTTCGAAGAAAATGGGAGGTATGGTGAAACCTATTTGCCTGCAGTAACCCTGAAAAACATCAGGATCAACTTTGAAAAGAGTTTTAACCGGGCAGGAGATACAGAAAGCAAAAGTGTAAAAGCCCTATTGTTCTTTGACCAAAAGAATTCAAGTTCCTCTGGCATATTTGAATTCAAGGAAAAATCAAAGGTGACATTCCAGGGCGTACCGATGCAAGTTCAGCGGGTTAATCCTCTGTATACCGACACCCTTCATCATTATGAGGTGGAGTTAATATGATCAGTTTCAGCGTGAATTTGGAATTGGGGAATATCCAACAACGGGTTGAAGAAGCGGTAGATGCTGGTCAGAAACAGCTGGATCAGGAAGTTTTGAAGGGTTCAAACTATTTCATTCCCAAAGATACCGGGGAACTTGAACGTTCAGGGATTCGGGCTTCAAAAATCGGAAATGGAAAGATTATTTGGGATCAACCATATGCCAGAAAGCTTTATTACAACCCGCAATATAACTTCTCCAAAGATGCAAACCCAAATGCACAAGGGCTATGGTTTGAAGCGGCAAAAGCCAGATTCCTAAGTGATTGGGTGCGGATGACACAACAGGCCATTAATCGGCACTTGTAAGAAAGGGGTGGATTTCCCCTATGCCTTCAGATTTTATTGATGACATGGCAAATCACTTGGAAGAGAACTTTTCTTTATTTGACTCTCTGTCAGTCGATGTTCTGCCAGAGGATTTAAATGCAATCACAATCAGAAGAACGCCAGCTGCACCTTTGGAACGATATTTGGACGATTCAAGGGATTGGATCATAGCCTTTCAAATCCTTGTTAAACATCAAAATCAAGGCCAAGCCATCGATACTATGAATCGATTAACCATTTACCTTGATGAATTGGGAACGAATGAGGTTACTTCTGCTGATGGATCCTATCAATTTATTAAGTCAGAGATTTATACAATGCCTATTTTGGTTGAGAAAGACAGCCGAGGCAGTTATATCTATTCAGCATTATTTAATGCCACTATAACGAAGAATTAAAGGAGGGCATCTTGATGGCAGGCTTCACTTTGAATTCAGCGCATACTTTTGAAATTGAAACAAGCCAGACAACTGATGAAATGACACAAGTTTGGGCGCGTGTTGCAGCAGGAATCAACACGTTTGATCCACAATGGAATGAAGAAATTGACCAAACTCCATATTTAGATGGTGATGGATTCGGCTCATCCGATGTGACGGCTGCACAGCTGGTCATTGCTTTTGAGGGTCATAGGAAATATGGGGATGAAGCACAGGATTTTATTGCCGGACTGCAAACAGAACTGGGAGAGGGTCGCAAAACTTTATTCCGTTGGACAGATCCAGAAGGGGATTCATATGAAGGTCCATGTACTGTAGCAAATATTGTAGGTGCGTCAGGTGCGGCCAATGAAAAAAGCACCTTTAGTTTTGAAATCCATTTCAATGGAAAGCCAACCTATACCCCAGCTGCACCATAATTATAAAAAATATTGGAAGAAGGGGGAAATGCTATGGCAATTAAAATTAATGTTCAAAAAGCATATGAAGAAGTTGAGATTGCAGACAAAGTTTATGTGATGGATCTCAATGATGAGAAATTGAGGGAATATGACAAGGTCTTTAGAAAGTTCCGTAAAGAATCCCTGAAAATCAGCGAAAGGGATTATTCCAAAATGACGGATAAGGAACAAGAAGCAGCGGAAAAAGAGAATTACGAAATTATGTTTAGCGTTGTGGAACTTCTTTTGGGTGAAGGATCCTTTAAAAAGGTCTATGCAGATACCGGGAAATCATTGCTTGTTATGGTTGATATAATCATGCAGCTGATGGAAGTTGTCGGAAAGAGAATGCAGGCATTTAAAAAGAGAGAAAAAGCCTATTACACAGGGAAATAAAGCTTATGAAGCTTACGGAAAGATTTATAGATGAAACAGAATTCCAAGGACAAATAATTGAGCTTAATCTTGCCTTTGATAATGTTCTACGGGTTTTTGAACTCCTATCTGATGAAACGTTTGATGAAATAGAAAAGCTTGAAATTCTATTTGAAATGCTTGTGAAAAATGCCTATGAATTGGAACTCTCTATTTTTGAGATAAGCCAATTGATAGGCTTTCTTTTTGACGAAATCCTATTTCCTAAGAAATCTGAAAACGGTGGAAAAAGCTATTTCGATTTTGAACAAGATGCTGCCTTTATTTATGCTTCGTTTCTCCAAGATTACAAGATTGATCTTTTTGAAATGCAAGGCAAACTGCATTGGCAGAAGTTCTTGGCATTATTAGATAGCTTATCTGATGATACGAAATTTAAAGAGGTTGTGGCAATTAGAGCGCAGAAAATCCCTGCACCTACTAAATACAACAAGGAAGAACGGAACAGGATTATTGAATTGAAGCGGATCTATAAGCTCAAAAATGAAACACCTTCCCTTGAAGAAGCTGATGCAACTTTAACAGCGATAGGTAACGCGTTAAAGAAATCCTACAAAAAAGGTAGGTGAAAAGATGGCTTCGAGTGATGGGCGCATTGTCATCAATACAGAAATAAACACAAATAACGTGGAATCAGGGCTTCAGCAGATTGAAAATCGGGTACAAGATGTAGCTGACAGAATGGGATCCATTGGGGAAACCATGTCCAAGGCCGTAACGGTTCCTCTTACTGCAATGGGAGCTGCTGGGATTGCTGCTGCAACTTCCGTTAGTGATGCACAAGCGAAAATAAGAAATAGTTTGGGACTTACCAAAGGAGAGGCTGAAAAACTAACCCAAACAGCCAAAAACATTTATACATCGGGATTTGGTGAAAGCCTTGATGATGTTTCAAACGCCTTGATTCAAACCCGGCAAAATATCAAGGGATTAGATCAAGAAGAACTTGAAACCGTAACAAAATCAGCCATGAACTTGGCCCAAACCTTTGATGCAGATGTAAATGAGGTTACAAGGGCCGGAGGAAATCTGATAAAAGGGTTTGGAATTTCTGCAGAAGAAGCATTTGATCTCATGGCACATGGGGCGCAGAACGGATTGAACTTCTCTAATGAAATGTTTGATAATCTCAGCGAATATGCGCCTTTGTTTGCTGAAATGGGCTTTTCTGCTTCTGAATACTTTCAGCTGTTAGAACAAGGCAGTAAAGCTGGAGTATATAACCTCGATTACATCAATGATGCAATGAAGGAATTTCAAATCAAAATTAAAGACGGATCCAAATCAACTTCTGATGCTATGGGCCAAATGTCTAAAAGTACCCAGAAGGTATGGAAGGATTTCTTAGCCGGTAAGGGTACGGTTAAAGACGTTCACAATGCAGTCATAGCGGAATTAAAAGGAATGGATGATCAGGTTAAAGCCAATGAAATTGGTGTTGGTCTATACGGGACTAAGTGGGAAGATCTTGAAGCTGATGCCATGTATGCCCTTGGAAATATTGATGGAGGGGTCAAAGGAGTCAAAGGTTCCATGGATGAAATGAACCGGGTAACTGAAGAATCCTTTGGAACCAAGTGGAAGCAATTCACAAGGGAAGCTTTGTTTGCCCTGGAGCCTTTAGGGAAAGTTCTTTTAGACTTTGCCATGGCAGTTCTCCCGTATGTCTCCCAGGCAATCCAATTTGTTTCTGATGCCTTTGCAAAAATGGATCCTGTTATGCAGGCAATAACTGTTGGAATCGGACTAATAGCAGCTGCAATAGGCCCGTTTTTAACCGTATTAGGGACAATGATTGGTCCACTAACAACAGCCTGGCAATGGTTATCTAAAGTAAGGGCGATATTCCCATTAATCAGAACTGCAATGCTTGCACTCACAGGCCCGATTGGTATCATTTCAGGAATTGTTGTAGCTTTAGCACTCTTAATCTATGAAAATTGGGATTCTATAAGCAAATGGACAACTGAAAAATGGGGACAGGTTAAGAACTTCCTTTCTAACATGTGGAGTTTAACCAAGATTTTATTTGAGCAATCCCTAAAGTTCATATCTGATTTCATAGATAAAACTTGGAAAGCTGCCAGAACAGTAACCGAAAATACGTGGAAAGGAATAAAAACATTTTTCTCCAATACTTGGCTGGCCATGAAAAACACTGCAAATAATGTAGCTGAGAATATAAGGAGCTATGTTTCCGGAAAATGGCAAGCGTTAAAGGATAAAACAAATGAAATATACAATTCCATAAAAACCAAAATACAAAATACTTGGAATGAAGCAAAGGGAATAGTCCAAAACACAGCTGAAGCCATACACAGAGCTGCTGTTGAAAAATTTGTTGCTTTAAGGCAAGGGGTTCAAGAAAAGCTTTATGAAGTCAAACAGAAGATCATGGACATATGGAATCAGGCCCAAGATTGGCTTGAAGGTGTTGATCTTGAATGGATAGGGCGAAACATCATAAGCGGTCTTATTCGAGGGTTGTGGGGCATGTTTGGAAGCCTGATGGACACAGCAAGAAGCATTGCGAAAAGCATAGCAAACAAGATCCAGAGCGCATTAGATATTCATAGTCCTTCAAGGGTAGCTATTGAATTAGGTTCATTCTTTACGGAAGGTTTAGAGGATGGGCTTCTAGCTAGGGCCAAACAACTGATGAAAGCAGCAACCCAAGTAGGGGAAACTGTTGCCATTGGTACAAGGAAACCTTTGCAGGATGCGAGATTAGACATTTCTAAACAGAAAGTTCAATCTGCACAAAATACTTCCAGTGCTGCAGCAGGAGTGGTCAATAAAACCATTCAGCTAATTATGCCGAATGTACGAAATGACAGTGATGCAAGAAGCATTTCTCAGAAACTGGCAAGCTTAGAAAACAGGTCTTTGCGTGTAGGGGGGGGTTAATCCATGAGTTGGGGGTTTTCTTATAACGGCATTCATTCAACTTCAAAAGGGCTTAGAATCTCCAATATACAAGGGCGTGACACACTCCCAGACATTGAAAGCCGTACTGCACAAACGCCTTCAAAAAGCGGGGTTCATTATTTTGGATCCCGTTTTATGGAGCGCAGAATAACGGTTGAAATAAACCTTTTCGGTGCTTCTCTATCTGAATTCAGAACAAAAATAAGGGATTTGGCTGCATGGCTGAATCCCAATAATGGCCCACAAGAATTGATTTTCGATGATGAAACCGACAAGAAATATTTTGCGGTGGTCACAGGGAATACAGACTTTGAAGGGATCTTTGTTAAAAGGGTGGCAGAAATTGAATTCCTTTGCCCGGATCCTTTTGCTTATGCCATTTCTGAAACAGATGCAACTTTCACCAATAACGCTGTAAAAATCAATAACAATGGAACAGCAGAAACCTTCCCAATTATTGAAATCACAGCTGATGGAACGGCAAAGCCTGATAATTTTAAAGGGAAAACAAGGGGAAGCACAGCAGAGAATCCACATATAACTATGCTTTCCGGGCTTACTTCCTTAACTTCTCCTTCACAATTCAATTATGAAGCGCCACAGTCTTATATTGACAATTTGGAGAAACAAGATCTTTTGGCTTCGGTTTATTCAAGGACAGGGAGCGGAGAAATTGCTCAATGGATGTTTTCCTTCAACCTAATAGCCCTAATCAAGCGAAAATTCGGCTTCACAGTACCAGGAGCAAACCACGGGGAACAAGTGCAATGGCTGAAGGATAACATTTCAGAAATTGTTTTAAGATGGTACGGAAAAGCAAGCGGGCCTTCAGGGAATTTGGCTTCACTTACTTTATGGCGTGGAGATACACTTGCATGGTATACGCCTGCAAGAACTCACACAAGCAGCACAATTTCATCAATTGTATTTAATACAGCTGCCACGAATGCTTTCATTGATTCTGATGGTTTTACCCATGGTTTGGCCTATGCTGAAGCTTCATACGGAACAACGGCTTCAGTTGTAGAAACGGATTATGTTGAATTAGAAGTAACCCTTTCAGGGATCGGGGGCATAAAGGTTTCCAATGGTGATGAATTCATAGCTTTAACCCGGACATTTACAACCGGGGATAAAATCAAAATTGATAATCAAGTAGGAACGGTTGTGTTAAACGGAACAACGGACATAATCACAAGCCTTGATATGGAATCAGATTTCTTTTCTATCAAGCCGGGGGAAAATACCCTTGAATCAGGCGGGGGAACGGGAACAGTCACATATACAAAGAGGTGGCTATAAATGAATAAGCTTTTCATATTGGAAGGTCAATCAGAAGGGCTTCTTGCTGTGTTGCAAAACGACAACAGCAAGAAATGCCCTTTTTTTGATGCCATTCACACAGAACAATTAAATAAAGATCATACTTTTGAATTTTCAGTTCCTGCAGATCATGAAGCGGCTGCACATGTGAAGGAAAACAATCTTGTCACATTCAAAGATGAAGATGGAGATTTTCAGTTATTCCAGATTTACAAAATCGAGGAAGAACATAACGGAACCGAGATTCTAACAAAGGCTTATGCTGAACACATTTTCTTTGAAATGAATGACGATATTGTTGAGGACTTGCGAACTGTTGATGATACAGCAGACAGCGCAATGACTGATGCCCTTTCAAAAAGCCGGTTCCAAAAAGGAACTGTTGCGGATCTTGGAAGAAGAACAACAAATTTTTACTATGAATCTGCCGTTTCTTCTATCCAGAAGATCATTCAAACATGGGGCGGGGAACTGAAGAAGCGCATTTATTTTGACGGTAGCAAGATAACAGGGCGTTTTGTGGATCTCCTTGCAAGGCGTGGAGCTGATACCGGGAAGCGGTTTGAATTCACAAAAGACTTGATTTCTGTAAAAAGAACTGTTGATACTTCTAACCTGAAAACGGCACTTTATGGGCGGGGAAAAGGTGAGCAAACCGAAACAGGAGGATATACAAGGCGCATAGGCTTTGCGGATGTGGTTTGGAATGGTTCAGGCCTTGATCCTGTTGATAAGCCTTTAGGCCAAAAGTGGGTTGGGGATCCGGTAGCCCTTGAACGATTTGGGCGCCTTGATCCTGCAACCGGGCAGAAAAGGCACAGATTTGGAGTATTTGAGGATGGAGAAGAAACGGATCCACAAGCTTTATTAGATAAAACATGGAATGCCCTTCAAGGTACAAACACACCAAGAATCACTTATGAAATGAACGTTCTGGACTTGGAACAAGTTGCCGGGCTTTCTCATGAAAAAGTTAGCTTGGGCGATACTGTCCTTGTTATTGATAAAAACTTCACTCCTGAATTAAGGGTTGAATCCAGAGTAATAGAAATCAAAAGAGATTTAGCAAATCCCGAAAACACTGAAATCATTCTTGGAAACTTCCTGCCGTTGTTTACTGATCTTGCTTCAAGGCTGAAAAACATTGAAAGCAAGGTAGATGGCAGAACCGGGGTTTGGGATAATCCCGGAGAAATTGGCCCTATTGATGATAGCGATTTTGCGGATATACTTCCGGCAAAACCAAATGTAACAGCTTCAGGAGCCTTTTCAAAAGTCATTATTGAATGGGATGCCGATTTAAGTAGTTATGTAAAAGAGTATGAAGTTTACGTTTCAACAGTTCCTAACTTCACGCCTGACATTTCGAACCTTGTAGCCAGGGCAACGACAAGCGTATTTGTCTATGAAGGCGAACCAAATCAACAATATTACATCAGAGTTAGAGGGATGAACAGAGCAGGAACTGCCGGGCCTTTCTCTGATCAAAAAACAGCCACAACAGCAAGGATTAATGCGGGTGATATTACTCCCCAAGTGATAACAAATGATCTCATTGCTCTAAATGCCAATATAGACGGGGCCAAGATAGCAGATGCTACAATAGGCCGGGCCAAAATCGGAAGCGTGAATGCTGATGTTATCGACACAGGTATTTTAAACGCTGCAAGAATTGACGTTAGGGCGCAACTTGGGGCCAATATTTCCACTGTTAAAGATGGTCTTTATGGTTATATGAAGCCTGTTACGCTAAACGGTGAAACATGGTATCAATGGAGCGCTTTAAATTCATGGATTTATTTAATGGAAGATACAGACGCGGACCAATATAACAGGCCTGTTCCAAATGATGGGGATGAAGTTGCATTTGATTTCCTTTTATATGCACAAAACTCAGGAACAGCGCCAAACCTAACAATGGGCATCAGGGTTTATTTTGAGGATGGGACTTCCTGGCTTGATACTTTTGTATTAAGCAGTATTGTTTCTGTTCCAGCTAATACAGCAAAACGGTGTCAATTTTCAAGAAAGATTCCTGAAAATGCTTATTCAGGTAAAAAACCTACTTATTGGGAAGTTTATTTTTACACTTCTACATCAGCCACTAAGTTATATGTCCGGGAAACAGACGTAAGAATTAGGCTTAGAGGGAACTTAATTGTTCAGGGTGACATTGAAGTGAAAAACCTTAAAGCTTGGGAAGGTTTGAACGTCAATGATCAATTCATAGTTGATGAAAACGGAAATGTTAAATTTGCCGGAACGCTTGAAGCGGGGGTTTCTATCAATTCACCAACAATCCGAGCTGGGTCTTTTTATGGAGGGAATATTTACATGTACGGCACAAGTGCAACTATTCAAACCATGAATGATCCAAATGCGATAACCGAAATAACTCATATTTACAATGGTTCTATATCCCAAAGGAAATATGCTGCACCCGGTGACTACGAAAATGTCAGAGAAAGCAATATAAGATCCGGAAGGTTTGAGATTTCAAACGGAACAGGCATAAGGGAATCGCTGAGAGATAATGACATTGAATATCATATTGACGGAAGCCTTTTTCCTTATGAATACAAGTACGAAGCGGGAGATACAATCCTTGAATCTGGCCTATTGGCTTCTGACATTGTGGGTCTTAAAGATTCTATGGATGGAGACATAACGGGATGGCCTATGTATATTCATGCCGACAGGTTAGGAATCGGACTAAGTAAAGAAAACTCAACAGACCCTGAATATACCGGGCTTTTGCTTGATATTAGACAAGAACGTCTAACAACGACAAAACGAACACAGCTTTCTTCTCCAAACGGGATGAAATTTAACATTCTGAACTCAGGAGACTTTACTTTTCAAGGGAAAACCCATATTGATGCAGATAGCGATTTACTGCAACTTCATGGCGCTACACATTGTTATATTGAGTTTTTCAAAGGCACAACGACAAGAAGCGCTTATTTTGGATTTGGTAGCTCAACTTCTGATGAATTCGCATTTGTGAACGAAAGATCTGGCGGGAATATATTCATTAGAACAGCCACAGGCGCTCAATTATTGCTTACTGCTGACAATGAGCAGAGATTTCCGAAGTTATACAATAAAACAACAACAGGCGGGGCAAACGTTCATGTTAATTCCAGCGGTTATCTTTGGCGTTCTTCCTCTGCTCGGAAGTACAAGCTTCAGGAAGAAGCAATTGATCTTGAAGAAGCTAAAAAGATTCTGAATGTTGATCCTAAAACATGGTACGACAAATACTCGGCTGAAAAGTATGCGGATCTCCTAACAGAAGAATCCAAAGGGGCAGAGATTGATTGGGATGAAGTGGGCGTGTCTGACGTTATAAGAATTCCCGGATTAGTTGCTGAAGATCTTATTGAAGCGGGGCTTGAAAGATTTGCGGTATACGGCCCTCAAAATGAAAACGGTGAAAGAGAACTTGAAGAAGTTCAATATGACAGAATCCCTGTTTTATACATTCCTTTAATCAGAGAATTGTTTAACAGGGTTGAAGTATTAGAATCTAAAATTGCAAAGGATGGTATTCAATGAGCGAACAAAAACAAACAATTTCTATAGATCCTTATCTTCAAAATGAACTTGGAAAACTAAAATACGAAAATATAATCTTGAAGGCACAATTTGATAATGTGGTTTCTCAAAACAATGAATTGCAGCAGAAAATCCAGGAACTTGAAAACAAACTAATTGATTTCAAGGGAGCAAATGATACAGCAGAACCTAAAAATTAAGGGTTCATTTTTTGCCTTCAAAGGAGGAAATTTAAATGACGCAAGAGGCGATACCCGTAAACACATATAATCAAGAACTTGCTGAATTGAAGGGTGATATAAAAGATATTGAGCTCCGTGTTAACAAATTGGAAAGAGTAACAGACCGACATGATCAGCAGATTACTTCCATAAATGAAAAGCTCAATAAAATTGATGAAAATACAACATGGATCAAAAGAACAATTACAGGAGCTATTATTACAGCGATTTGCACCGGTATTATCGGGGGGGCAATCGCTATTTTTTATAACGTTTTAAGAGGAGGGCAATAGATTGATAAATTGGAAGGTTCGCTTTAAAAATCCTGTGTTTCTTGCACAATTATTTCTAGCTTTTTTTGCACCGATACTAGGATACTATGGGTTAACAGCACAGGACCTCACTACTTGGGGTTCTGTTTTTAATTTGCTAGTAGGAGCTTTTTCAAATCCGTATGTTTTATTGCTGATTGTGGTGAGTATGTGGAATGCCTTAAATGATCCTACAACGAAGGGAATTGAGGATAGTCAACAAGCTAAACGCTATCAATGGCCAAAATAAGCTGCCCTTCTGGGTGGCTTTTCTTATGCCTTGAAAGGGGGGATTGTTATCTGAAAAGGGAGGGACAGTAGTACAAGTAGTTGATAGATTGGTGAATAAAAATATTATTAGAGGTGATAAAATATGGTAAAACTCTTTATTGATCCAGGTCACGGTGGCACAGATCCAGGTGCGGTAGGAAATGGTCTTCAGGAAAAGAATTTAACACTTCAGATTGCTACACGTATTAAAGATATTTTAACCCTTGAATATGATAATGTTTTAATCCGCATGAGCCGAACTGGAGATCAAACAGTATCTTTATCTGAGCGTACAAATGCTGCCAATGCATGGGGAGCTGATTTCTTCTTGTCAGTCCACATTAACGCAGGCGGGGGAACAGGTTATGAAGATTACGTTTATCCAGGAGTTGGAGCACCAACTACCACTTATCAAAATAACATTCATGCTGAAGTAATTAAACTGGTTGATTTTAATGATCGTGGCAAAAAGCAGGCAAACTTCCATGTGTTAAGGGAAACCAACATGCCAGCTTTATTAATTGAAAATGGCTTTATTGATAATGCCAATGATGCAGCGAAGCTAAAATCAAGCAGCTTTATTGAGAATTTGGCACGTGGCCATGTTAACGGTATTGTGAAAAGCTTCAATCTTCCACGGAAAAGTTCAGCTGTTTATCATACTGTTGTGTCTGGTGATACTGTTTATTCACTGAGCAGAACTTACGGAAGCACTGTACAGCAAATTAAGGATTGGAACAACCTTGATGAAAATTATACGATTTATGTAGGGCAAGTGCTTCGTGTAAAATAAATTGAATTAGCCCTTCTCATACAAGAGGGGCTTAAGTAATTCTATTAAGCTAATACGACGTAAAAATGAAAAATGAGCGCTAATTCTTATTCAAGAATAGCGCCCTTTTCCGTTGATTTCAGTAGAATTGGTTCAACATACATACCTGTCATCTCATTATATGGTAAAACAAAATTCACTTAATCTAATTAGGAGCTAACAGGATATTGGATGGAATAAGCAAAATGTTAAAAAGGTTTACATATAAAAAATTTACTATATTTTACTTTTTTTGAAAAATATAGTATTATTAAAATTGTCAGAATAATACCAAGAAAGGTAGTGAAGTAAATGAAAAAGTTTGTATCCATATTTATGACCCTTTTGCTTGTTCTCAGTTCCTTTGGGACAATGGCCTCTGCTACAAGTCAATCGTTCAAAGAGAAAGAAAAAATGGTAGAAGAAAGCTTTAATTATTCAATTAAGTCTGCTAAAGGTGATGAAAAGGAAAAGCTTAAAACTGACTTAGCAAAATTTAAAAAACTATCAAAAGAAGATAAAAAGAAGTTTATTAGTTACATGTTTGATCCAGAGGTAACAAGCACCATTGCAGAATCAATATCTGAAGTTGAACCAGGTGAAACAAAGGCACTAAAAAATGGTGACATTGTATTATCGGCTACATATGAAGAATCTGACGTTGAGGCACCAGCCCTAGAAGAAGGGAACATTCAACCCTTAGCCACTACCTATTATAAAAAAGCTTGGTACAAAAGGGGGGTAAGCTTTTTAGGACTTACAGTCCTTGAAGTATACGCTCAAGTAAATTATACTCATAATGGAAGTAAAGTTCTATCTACATATGGATGTGATGCCTATACTTCCCGCAATCTAAACCCGACTGTAGATTATGAGTGGGGAAGATGTATCAGAAATCATAGTAGCTCCCAAGCTTGGGCAACTGCCTCGGTAAAATGGAGTGCAATTTATAGTGGATTAGGAATTGTTTATGCAAACCATGAGGTTAGAGTGTGGGGTAACTACAAAAACCAATCGGGAGGAAGTGTAACTAAACTATGAGTAGTGAAGGGGCAAACAGAATGTTTAAATCTAAGAGACTAAGAAATATTATAGTTGGAATCTTAATCGCCCTACTAATAGCAGTTATACTAGGAGCATTAACAGTTAACTCTTTATAGATATAAATAAAGTTGTTCCATGGCCAGCAGCTAATTACTGCTGGTTTTTTAATTAAGCTTATAAGTCACGCTCTTTTATTCATTTTGATCTAATAATGGAAGTGTCATATCAAGGAACAACAACTAGAAGTGTCCAAGCAATTAGTACAAGTACGAAACTTCCTAGATTAAGTAAAACAACTATGTTTAATTTCCCTTTTTGCATTTTTTTCTTCATACTTGTTCAGCAATTCTGATTTGTTTAATTAAACAATCATCATCTTAATTTAAGCATAAATGACAAACCAAGATGTTCCACTGGCCCGTTTGCTGAACAAGAATTTCTACATCTCGTACAGGATCTTTGATTAAACTTTTCAAAGCCACAAAAGGACTACTTCTTAACTAATAGTTCAAAAATGATTTATAAAGCCCTTCTCAATCGAGAGGGGCTTTATAAATCAGGAGCATCTTTATTCTCAATAAACCACCCGGCACCTATTTTGGTGATTTTACATCCGGGATACTGCTTTTCTAATCTTTTTCTTTCCTTTTTCTCCTTGATCTCCTTTTCAACCTCTGCGCGTTTAATGTTTTCCATGGTTTCATTTAAGGTATTACCTGCCTTAACAAAACCTAATCTTGGTACATAAACAACTTTTAATTTGTCGCCTACTTTCATTATCACACTTCCTTTCACCTAAATATTAAGCAAATATGATAAAAGTCCTCGTGGCAAAATTGTGAATAATAATGCTCTTTGAAAAGAGTTATTTTCTCTTTTTGTTCTTTTTATTTGTATTCTGATGAGGTGTTTTTTTATTTAATAGTTTAATAATTTCAGCTTGCTCTTTAATAATTTTATTTTGGTCCTTAATTAAATCTGTTTGTTTTTCAAACCTATCTTTTAAATAAAAATAGTCCTCTTTTTCGGCTTTTCTTTGTCTAAAGCCTATTAAAAAAATAACAATAGCAAGCCCGAATAAAGTGAAGAAGTTATTATTTTCAATCATGAATGGTCCTAAAATATTAAGATAAGGGAAAACAACTATTGACAAGACCCCGATGAAAAGTAAAACTTGCTGAAGTTTGTAAGATTTTTCATTTATGCTAACAACCAGGTCAAAAATTGCAAAAATTACGGCAGAAAATGTAACGGAGACAACCAATAATTGGTTGTTTCTGAAATCTGGAAAAAAGCCACCGATAGCTATCGAAACACCTAAAAACATTACTATTTCATTTGTATATCTTCTCATAATATCCCACCATGTTTAGAAAAAAATTACATTTCATTGTTTTTGTTTATGTTCCTTTATTATAATATAAAAAGAAAATAGGGGGGATATTATGGAAGCTCAGGTCCAAAATTTTGTTAATAAATATAATTTACCTGTTGTTCAAATAAATGGTGAACGAAACTACTGGTTGGTCAGAACCAATGCAGGTGCTTATTTTGATGAATTTTTTGGTGATAATTTCATAGCTATTGGCTGGGATGAATTTATTGATTTTAATAGATTCAAAGCTAAAAAGAAAGATGAAGCAATAGCAAAGGAACTTGAAGATATTTATCCTGATGAACAATCAGGAAGGATATATGGCCAAATTCATCGTTTCTTATTTGAAATGCAGGTTGGCGATATTGTCATGATTCCAAGTGTGAATTCTACTCTAATCAGGTTTGGCATTATAGAAAGTAAACCTTTTATTAGAGAAGTAAGTGCAACAAAAATTGACGAAGGCGCTTGTCCCTATATCAAAGCTAGAACAGTGAAGTGGATAAAAACCGTAAACAGACTAAAGTTAGATCCATATCTTTTTAGAATGATGCAGTCCCATCAAGCGATCAGTAATGCAAATGATTACGCTCATTATATTGATAGAACTTTACACTCCTTTTTTGTTAAAAATGGAAAGGCGTACTTGGTACTTCCGGTTCAAAAAGAAGGGGATATTCCGGCCTATGACCTTGTCAACTTTGTTAACAGTATTGTTGATTTGATACCTCTGGTTAATAATATAAAGGGTATAGATCAAGAATATGATAAGGAAGATTTGGATTTGAAATTAAATGTCCAATCACCTGGCTTTACAGAGTTTTTCTCAGAAGCCCCTAATCTTATATTGGGTATTGGTCTAGTAATTGTTTTCCTTACGGGGAGTAAATTTAAGGGTATTTCAAAATCAAATGACGACTACGAAGTCCATTTTAAGGGTTTATTTGAAGAAAAGTTCCAAGAACAACTTGGAGAATTTGATAAGCTTAAGCAAAGTCATCAAGAGACTTTAGCTAAAATTAAAGCTGATTTGCCAGAGGAATTAAAAAAACTTCTCGAAGAAACTCAACGAGAAGATTAATCTTTAGAATATGGAGAAGAAATCTTAAAATATTGTTTAATTATTAATATTGTTGATGGAGTGAAAACTAAAATATCTAAAGGTATATTGAAAAGATACTTATTATGTAGAGAAAGTAAGATACCAATTGTGTATTTCTGTACTAGGAAGAAGATTCCAAATAACACCATGAATGTCCCACACACGGAAATATAATGCAACAATTGCTTTAATAGAGGATCAATTTTCAATACCCCCTTTAGCATATATTTTCACTCCTTTCTTTAAAAATGTACATTAAATTCGAAAAAATATGCAACTTTTTTGAAGAATCCTTGAAATTATTATAGTCTTTAACAGAAAGATTAACAATAAATAATTAAAAAGGCAAATCATCCCTCACAACCGGCCTAAACTGCTTCACATCTTCAGTAATATCATTCTCCTCGTTCCAGGTAACCATTTCAATAATCATATCCCTGCAGCCCGATTCACGCCATTGTTGCTGGATCCATTCGTAGGCTATCACTGCAACCGCAAAGTTTGGATCATCCGTAAAATCTCGGTCTCGAACGAAAAACTCTCCGCGGCTTAAACCTCTAATGCCTTCAATATTGAGGATTGTTTTAATTATTACCCTCATCTTGTGACTTCCTTTTTGATTTTATTATATTCAAACAAATGTTCTGTATTCGATGAATACAAAACATTAATGGTGAAAAATAGGTGCTTATTCAAATAAGAAAAGACGCGGTCACATGGCTTTTTTACCCCATTAACCACAAACTGTAGTTATTAATTAGAAGCAACTTTAACAGGCTCAGCATAAGCTGACGCTCCAAGTATCATATCCCATTGGACTGGCACACGAGCCAAGTTCCCCGTAGAATGTGCAAACAAACACCAAGAAAATACTTTAAAATTTATAATTCTAGAACACTAGGACACCGATAATAAATTCATATATGCGTTGGTATTTTCACGAATACGTGATAAAGTTTTAATAGGATTAATTTTGGAGGTTATTATAATGGTAGTCCGGTATAACAAGTTGTTTAAGTTACTTATTGATAGAAAGATGTCTAATGCTGAACTTGCGATAAAAGCAGGTTTTAGTGCAAACATAATAACTAGATTAAAAAGGGATAAATATATTTCACTCGATAGTATTGAAAAAATTTGTAACGTTCTTGAATGTAAAGTGGATGACATACTAGAATTCGTTCCTGATAAGGATGAATAATTCAGGAAGTAGATGAAGTGAGGTTATAAAGTGCTCAAATACATAGACGTAGATATTAACGAAAATGAAATTATAGAATTTGGAGAACAATTATTATCTATCCTTCTTAAAGATCGGACAACGGGACGAAATATTATCTGGGGTACAAGTGACTATAAAGATCTTGGCGATTTTTATCATGATAATGAAGAAATAAATTCGACATTAATTACAGGACTTCATCGAAAAGTCATCCAACCTAGAATCACTAAATCTAAGATGAATCAAAGTAGCCGCACAAAAGAAAAGGCAGAAGTTTTCACACCCTCGTGGATATGTAATGAACAAAATAATTTAATTGACGAACAATGGTTTGGAAGAAAGAATGTATTTAATATACAGCTGCATAAATCATGGGAAGTAAATGATCAGAAAATAGAATTCCCCAATATTAAAGGAAAGATGTGGGGAGATTACGTAGATGCTCGAAGGATGGAACTTTCTTGTGGAGAAGCTCCTTATCTAGTAAGTAGATACGATACAAATACAGGTGAAACCATTAAAATTAAAGACAGAATTGGAATATTAGATCGTAAAATGAGAGTTATCAATGAAAATGTTGATGACGAAACAAATTGGATGAAGTGGACTGAACGAGCTTTCCAAAGCGTATATGCATATGAATATCAAGGTGATAACTTGCTGCTTGCTCGTGAAAATTTACTATACACTTTTATAGATAATTTAATTCATAAATTTAATAGAGAACCTACTTTTAACGAACTGAAAAGAATAGCAACAATTATCTCATGGAATATATGGCAAATGGATGGTATTACCAATACTGTTCCGTTGTGTGATAAAAGAAAATGGATGGAACAAATTTCCTTATTTGATATAATAGAAGATATACCTGAGCGCCAGTATTGTAAGATAAAGGATTGGCGGTCTAAAGTAATTGTTGAATATCAATCATTGTTAAAAGGGGTAAATTAATGGGTGAAATGTTCGGACCAACATTTGAGTATAAACTAATATATATTTTTGAGATCAAAGATGAAAAACATCGGGGACTTTTGAAAATCGGTGACACTACTATACAAACAGATGAAGCTATTGATAAGTTGCAACCTAACTGTAAAGCTTTGAATGAAGCTGCAAGAAAAAGAATAAAGCAGTATACAAATACTGTGGGAGTTTCACCAGAACTATTACATTCAGAATTAGCAGTACGTATCATTAAAGATAGGAATGGAATGCCTGCCTTAGAAGCATTTCGTGACTATCACGTCCATAAAGTTTTGGAAAACTCGAATATCAAAAAGAAGAAGCTCAATAACTCTACAAGTCGAGAATGGTTTGAAGTAGATTTACAAACAGTTCTAAAAGCAATTGAAGCTGTTAAAAAGAACGTAAATAATTTATCAAATAGCGCAACATCAAAAATCATCCCTATTGTTTTCAGACCAGAACAAGAAGAAGCAATTGAAAAAACTATTAAACAGTTTAAAAAAGGAAACCGAATGCTATGGAATGCTAAAATGCGTTTTGGAAAAACTTTATGTGCCCTCGAAGTGGTTAGAAAGTCAAAATTCAAAAAAACAATAATTATAACTCATCGACCTGTTGTTGATGATGGCTGGTATTCAGATTTTGGAAAAGTTTTTATTAATGAGTCAAATTACATTTATGGTTCAAAAAATAGTGGGTATACTGTGGATCAACTATTGAAACAAGAAAAAAACTTTGTGTACTTTGCATCTTTGCAGGACTTACGAGGTTCAGATGCAGTTGGAGGAAAATTTGGCAAGAATAGTGAAATATTTTCATTAGATTGGGATTTTGTTATTGTTGATGAAGCTCATGAAGGAACAACAACCGCAATAGGAAATGATGTAATCAAAAAAGTTGTAAAAGAGGAAAATGATTACGATACGAAATTTCTTGCACTTTCAGGAACCCCATTTAATATATTAAATGATTATGATGACAATATATACACTTGGGATTATGTTATGGAACAGCGAAATAAGAAAGAATGGGATATAAATTATTTTGGGGATTCTAATCCTTATGATGAATTACCCGAACTTAAAATATACACATATGATCTAGGGAAAATAATTGATGATGCTAAATATGTTGAGCTAGAAGATAAAGCATTCAACTTTCGAGAGTTTTTTAGAGTTTGGACAGGCGATATATCAATAGATAGACGTCCTATGCCTGATAGTAGTCTAGTAGGGGAATTTTATCATGAAAAAGATATAAGAAGCTTTTTAGACTTGATAACTAATGAAGATCACGATAGTCAGTATCCTTACTCTAACGAGGAATACCGAAATTTATTTAAACACTCTTTGTGGATGGTGCCCGGGGTAAAAGAAGCTAAGGCATTAAGCAAAATGATGAGAAAGCATCCTGTATTTGGTAGTGGAGCTTTTAATATTGTTAATGTTGCCGGCGATGGTGATGAAGAAGAAAAAACTGAAGATGCATTGAAGAAAGTTCGAGATGCTATTAAGAGTGCTGGTGATGGATATACAATCACTCTTTCTTGTGGAAAATTAACTACTGGTGTTACAGTTCCAGAATGGACAGCTGTATTCATGCTTTCAGGTTCTTTCTCTACTTCTGCTGCAAATTATTTACAAACTATTTTCCGTGTTCAGTCTCCATGTAATATTAACGGGAAAATAAAACAGAGTTGCTATGTTTTTGATTTTGCGCCAGATAGAACTTTAAAAATGGTTGCAGAAGCAGTTGCACTTTCCACAAAAGCTGGAAAAGCTAATGCAACAGATAAGAAAATAATGGGGGAATTTTTAAACTATTGTCCAGTTATTTCAGTCGATGGAACTGTTATGAAAGAGTATGATACTAACAAATTATTGCAACAATTGAAGCGAGCTTATGCGGAAAGAGCGGTGAAAAATGGATTTGATGATACAAATTTATATAATGATGAACTGTTAAAATTAGAGGATGTTGATATTGAAAAATTTAACAATCTTAAAGGCATAATTGGAAAGTCAAAAGCCACACCAAAAACAAATGAAATTGAGCTCAATCATCAAGGGTTTACAGATGAAGAATATGAAGAAGTTGAACGTATCAAGAAGAAAACGAAGAAAGAAATAACCCCTGAAGAACAAGAAAAAATTAAGGAAATTAATGAGCAACGAAAGCAAAAGGCTATGCAATATCGATTTTGCGTGGAATTTCCATTCGAATGCCTTTGTTGATCTATGGGGCTGATATTGACATTAATGAAGATATCACCATGGAAAATCTTGTGGATATTGTAGACGACTCATCCTGGGATGAATTTATGCCAGACGGTGTATCGAAAGATTTATTCAAAAGTTTTATTAAGTATTATGATGCAGAGATATTTATTGCAGCTGGAAGAAAGATAAGAGACACAGTTAGAAGTGCAGATGAATTATCTCCGACAGAGCGTGTTAAAAAAATTACAGAATTGTTTTCCAATTTTAAGAATCCAGATAAAGAAACTGTGCTTACACCATGGCGTGTTGTAAATATGCATATGAGTGATTGCCTTGGCGGTTATGACTTTTATGATGCAAATCATACTAGTTTATTAGACACACCGAGATTTGTTGATCGGGGACCAGTAACTAAAGATACACTAGCAAATACAGATGCTAAGATACTGGAGATAAATTCAAAGACAGGTCTTTATCCACTTTATGTTACTTATAGTATTTTCCGTAGCAAGTGTGATAATTATGCTGAAGATGAACTAGACTATAAATTGCTGGAGGCTCTATGGAATGAAACTGTTCAGCAGAACATATTTGTGATTTGCAAGACACCAATGGCAAAGTCTATCACAAAACGAACTTTAATTGGATTTAAGAATATTCCCGTCAATGCTCATTATTTTGATGATCTTATTAAAATGTTAAAGAATAAGCAAAAACAGTTTGTTGACAGAGTTTTAAAGTCAAGCTATTGGAAAAAGGATGGTAAGAAAATGAAGTTTGATGCTGTGGTTGGTAATCCTCCTTACCAAATAATGGATGGAGGTACAAAGACAAGTGCTTCACCAATATATAATAAATTTGTTGAATCTTCAAAAGCATTAAATCCTAAATATATATCTATGATTACACCAGCAAGATGGTATGTTGGAGGAAAAGGGCTAGATTCTTTTAGAACATCTATGCTTAATGATAATCATATTACACGCTTGATTGACTTTCCAAATTCTAATGAAGTATTCCCAACCGTAGATATTGCCGGGGGTGTAAGTTACTTTTTATGGGATAAGAATATTCAAAGCGAGTGTGAAGTTGTAAATTGTGCAGATGATGAAAGAAATGCATTAACTAGACCTTTAAATGAATATGATGTTTTTATTCGCTCTAATAAAGCTATATCCATTGTAAGAAAAACTTTACAAAATCATAAAGGTGCATTTATGGATACAGTTGTTTCTGCATCAAAACCATTTGGATTAAGAACTTTTTATAAACCAAAAGAATCAGGAGTGCCGTGCCAATTTATTCAAAAAATCGGTTTAAAGTATGCTGATCCTAAAGATGTCAAAGACCAATGGAACTTATTAAATAAATGGAAATTATTAGCGCCTCGTTCACCTATTGCAGGTCAAACTGATTTCACCAAACCTGTCGGGTTTTACTATGATGGTAATACACGTATTGTACCGCCTGGAACTTGCTGTACAGAATCCTTTCTTGTATTGTTTTCATCAGATTCTGAGGAAGAAGTTCTTTCATTTAAGACATACCTTTTTACGAAAGTGGTTAGATTCTTGTTACTCCAATGTGTTGCTTCACAAGATGTAATTCGTGACAAATATAAGTTTGTACCACACTTGGGTAATTATTCAGGATCATATACTGATGAAATGTTGTGTGAAATGTGGGATATTACGGAGGAGGAATGGCAATACATTGATTCAAGAATACACAATTATGAAAAATAACATTTAGATACTGAAAAGAATGAATTAATAACATATCTATTTTTTTCGATTTTATGTGAAAATGAATGAGCGGATTTTATGTAACAAGTATTAAAAGCGGAAACCCTTGATATACATTGGTATTGCGCTTTTCTTTTATAGCGTCCCTCGGAGATTTGAACTAGCTTAGGAGACAGATTATGGGGTTGTTGACGAATTGTTGACGAAAACGGTCAACAACGGTAGGTTTTAAACCTACAAGAACATATTTCACTCCTGCTAAAGCCTTGATATGTATGGGATTTTCCATAATAACCTTGTTGCTTCCGTATCTGTTTACCACTTTGACAGGGTAGAGGTCGCTGGTTCGAACCCAGTCGGAAATATACTTAAAGTGTCTGGCTGCCGATAGCCAGGCACTTTTTTTGTTTACAGGGGGTTGCTTTTAAAGTGGGAACCCCTGCA
>JAPSLU010000284.1 GCA_031180405.1 Bacillus sp. (in: firmicutes)
TTCTCTAATGAATATGAAGAAGGAACAAAATTTTACTCAATTAAAGGAATAGGTGTTGAAGAAGCAATTGCAATTAAAGAAGATGGAAAGTTTAGAAAAGCAATTAGGGAAGAAAAATATGGTGAGAAATAGATTCATTTAGTAATAGGGACAACTTCTTTAAATTGGAGTTGCCCTTATATTTATAGAAAAAAACAACATTAAGGGATAACACAGCCTGAATTTAAAGAGTAAGGATGTTGATTGCACATGAAAAAAATCATATCTCGCTGGTGGGTATGGCTAGTAGTCATCTTATTTATCGTACTTAACCTCTTAGTTACAAGTTTAGGAAGCCAAGTAGAAGATAACCATACAAAGAATAGAATTCTAAATGGCCATATTGATACACATTAAGAAAAGAAGGAGAGAAGGTTTTTGTCGTTGTTTCGGAAAATTTTTATTTGGATGATGATCATCGGTTTCATTCATTTTCTTTTGCCAGGAATAACTGGGGTTGCTCATTCTAGTTTGGAAAAAACATACCCAATTAAAGGGGAAAAACTGACTAAAAGCCCCTCAACACTAGACGTTTGGTTTCAGGACCCGGTTGTTATACATTCTGATTCAATACGCCTACTAGATGCCTCTGGTAATGAAATGAAATTAGGAAAAACGGAGATTGATCCTAAAAATAAGACACATATTGTAAGTGAATTATCTGAGGACCTGCAAGAAGGTCATTATGTTACAAAAATAAACGTGATTGCATTAGACGGGTACGTTATTCAGGAAGAATTTACATTTCAAATCGCTAAAGCAGAAACGAAACAACAGAGTAAGGTATTACAACTTGTTACGCATTCACCAAAAGACGGAGAAATTGTAGAGAGTTCACCAAATCAAATCGATTTGTGGTTTAATCAACCAACGGAAATAACAGCTATAGGTGTGTTTGATGATCACCAACAAACCATTAACACAGAAAAACCTGTTGTTGATCCAAATGATCCGAACCATGTCATTGTAAAGTTTAATGGAGAGTTGTCAAAAGGAACCTACCAAGTAACATGGTATGCACATCCAAAGACCTCAGACCATAAGGCTCAATTAGAAACAGTGGATGTTTTTTATTTTGCTGTTGATAAGTTCACCCCTATCCAACAGCTCGAAACGGGCAATCCAACAGGTTCAATTTGGTTTGAGAGCATGGGTCTAAAGCAAATTGGCTATTGGTTTATATTTATCGGAATGTCTGTTTTATTTGGGAGTGCCTTTTTCGAGGCTAAGATACTTACACTACCTAATACAAGAAAATGGCGTTATTATTCACCCATCTATCTGCTCTTTGTTTTAGTAGGTATGTTCATAATTTTCGCCCTTCAAAGAGAAGAGTTGCAGAACCTTTCATTGTCACAGCTTTTATCTCTACGCTATGTTTGGATCCCATTATTACAAATTATCTTATTAATTCTAGGAATAGCGGTTAGCAGGTTTAGACTGTTTCTTTTTGGAATGGCACTATTATTATTATCTTTTTATACAGGACATGCGGCATACCCTCGATACGGTGGTTATGTATCCATGCTTGTTTACGGGTTACACCTATTAGCAGCATCCATTTGGATCGGTGGATTATTTTCCATCATTGCTATACCTAAGAAATCCGAGATGAAGGAGATGGTAAAGGATAGTCTATCTTCTTTCTCAAAGTGGGCATTAATAAGTTTACTTTTTATTATAACTACGGGTTTATATATGACCAATCAATATGTACCTTCTTTTTCAATTGAGAGCTTTGTGCAAAGTGAATGGGGAAAAGCAATTGTGGTCAAAATGATCGCTTCCCTATTGATTGTACTCATTGGGTTCTATCAAAGAAGAACCATTAAGAAGTTTATAACAAAAGGGATAAATACAATCATTACTCGAGCCAAAATTGAATTCATTTATGCAGTACTTATTGTACTATTTGCATCTTTATTATTAGTTTCATCACCCGGAGCTGCTGAACAAGGTGTGTATCCTTCAGAAATGGAACAAGAAGGTGTTAAAATAAACGTAGATATTACCCCTTTATATCCAGGGTTAAATGTAGTAACGATGAATTTTGAAGAAAAAATTAGAACGGTTGAAGTGACCCTTTCTATGCCACCAAATTATAAAGTGACCTACAATGCTTTCAAAGTGGATAATGGAGTATACAAAATAACAGGAAATCTTCTTCATACTGCGGGCACAATGAAAATGGATGTCAAGGCTAAAACAGAGGCTGGGGAAGAGATAGACTATCCATTTACAATTGTTATACCAGGAGATATGAGATCAAATAACTAAAGTAGAGTATAGGGATGGATGTAAACAGGTTGTTCTATGAATAACAGATTATTATGGAGAGTTATTCCTGCTTGTAAAGGATAACCTAACTTTCCAAGCAGGAATGTTTTTGACATATAAAAAATGAAATAGGGGGAGGGAAAAGGAATGAAAGATCAGCAAAATGAGGAAAGGCTAACAGGGGGTAATGTCACTACTATTTATCGTTCGGGAGATACGATTCGACGAGAATTAAAGACTGAGAGCACGAAAATTCACAAATTGTTAAAGCATCTGGAGAAAAAAGGGTTCAATTATGCACCAAAGTTTTTGGGCATTGATGAAAAGGGAAGAGAAATATTATCCTATATTGAAGGTGAAGCTGGTAATGATCCTTTAAAAGAATATATGTGGTCTGATGAGGCTTTAATAGATATAGCCAAAATGCTCCGTCTTTACCATGACGCAGTAAGTGACTTCCCACTGACTGAAGATTGGAAGCCATTAGATCATACTCCAAATAAAGTGGAGGTAGTATGCCATAATGACTTTGCTAGATACAATATTATTTTTAATAAAGAAAGACCAGTAGGAATAATTGACTTTGATGTTGCTGCACCTGGCCCAAGAATGTGGGATATAGCGTATACTCTCTATACGTGCGTCCCCTTAAGTAGATTCTATCTTTCTGAAGCAGGTAAAAAAATTCATTATCATTCACTGCATGCTAATCGAATAAAACAAAGAATTACAATGTTTTTTGAGTCTTATGGTGAAGAAAAAGTAGAAGACTATTTGGAATGGGTCATTAAAAGAATAGAAGGATTATGTAAAACTATAAATAGAAAAGCTAATGAAGGTGACCTTGCATTTCAAAAGATGATTGATGAAGGACATCTGGAACATTATGAAAAGGATATTACATTTATCCGTAAATATGGTTCAGAATGGCTGTAACCTAGCTCAGTCAACAAACGAGACGCGATTATGTAGAAGACAGGTAGAAAAATAATTGACTTTTTTTAAAGTTAAGAAACATTAAGGCAGGATGAAGGACGTAACTGAGGCAAAATGGGAAAGAAAAGTCCTTCAAGGTAAGGATGAAGGACGTAACTGAGGCAGAATGGGAACGAAAAGTCCTTCAAGGCAAGGATGAAGGACGTAACTGAGTCAAAATGGGAAAGAAAAGTCCTTCAAGGTAAGGATGAAGGACGTAACTGAGTCAAAATGGGAAAGAAAAGTCCTTCAAGGCAAGGATGAAGGACGTAACTGAGGCAAAATGGGAAAGGGAAGTCCTTCAAGAACATTGTTGAAAAATTAGGCCAAATTTACTTGTGTGATCAGTTGGATATGTATCCGGTATAGTACCACATTCCTGACGAAACCCTAAATTTCTAGTCAAGATAAATAACTATCGGAGTGTTCCTGCTCAAATAGTATAGAGTTCATTTGTCTTTTCATAAAACTTCTTTATATATCTAACAATTTTTTGCCTTTTCCCAAGAGAAACTTCTTTGATTAAAAACTGTTTTTCGTAACTTGATTACAATTATATACGGTTAAAAGAGAATGAGTTTGTAAACGTAGTTAAAAATATAAGAAGTATGTTAAAAGAGGTTTATACAAGGAGGACGTCATATCTATCGGTTATAAAGATGAAGAGAATAGTTATGAAACGGGTTGGTTGGGAGAAGAGCTATTTGCCTAACTCGCTGATCCATAAGAGCGTTCCTAGCTCTTGTTAGACTGTCCGGTGTTTTTAGCACCGAACAGTCTTTTTTTTATGCTTTCTACTAGTATGAAAATTAAAGATTTTCTTGGAAACAAAAAGTAGTTTATCTTTGTATTCCGGAAAAGCGAAAACCTCACTCAGAAATCAACACGCCAAATTTAACTGACCCAAAAGTTAAAAAGATGAAAAAGAAAATTGGTGAGGACTAACAGATTTTTTGAAAAAACTATAGAAAACAAGGGGAGGTTCTCTTATTTCTTTCGTTTCATAAAATGATGGGAACACAAGAACCGTCCCTGTGTTTTATTCGTTTCTATCAAAAGTGTCGCTTTGGCTGGAACCAAACGCATCGGTTGCCATGGTGATCACTTCATAATGAAATCTCACCTCTTCAGTAACTCCAGTACCAGAACCAGTCTGATCAAATCCTGTTACGGACACGTCGTCAAGAATAATCGTTAATAAAGTAAGGCCGTTTTGAGTAATTGTGAGGGTCAATGTTGGAAAATGTATACCTTCTGTTACCGCCTCAAAGAGGGGGATCGAAGCGTTGTCCAGGTCCTTTTGAACAAATAGATCACCTGCGTCTACTTTAAACCCGCCACCACCACTACCTCCATTAGTTGTGGTATTTGAAAAACTTATGCGATATGAAGAAATATCAAATGACAAATCCTGTGCAGAACCGCTTCTCTCAATGACTATAGACATCATGGTTAAAGGATTATGAATTCCCATCTTATAGATTCTCCTTTTGTTTGAAGTGTGCATTCCATTATATGTGATGTAAACTGTATGGAATAGGCTACAATTCTTCCTTATTTACATAATGCAATTAATGAACTAATGGTACTAGTTATCAATCCAATTTCCATAAAATAGTTCAGAAACATGATTCAAATGGTAGTGACCCGACCCGATGATCTTGTAGTAAGCAGCACCCGAATCTGAAGCAATAATCCCTAATAAATTTTCTTCGTTAACAAGCTATAAAAAGTGATTGATTCTTAATAGAGAACGTTGTATTATTTATATTGAACGAAATATCGAAAGGGGATAATAAAAATGAAAAAAAGAGCTCCAATTGTTTTAACTTTAGCTCTAGGCGCAGTATTTGCATTTGCTGGAGGGGCTTCTGCCCACCAACACTACATTGTAACACCACAAGGTGATCAAGTTTTGCTACCACTAGAACCTGATCATGTCCATGATACTGTTCATCCATTACATCATCAATTACACAAAGGAAAAAGTTCTGATAATCGTGCGATTTCTGTAGAAAGTATTAAACCAGGAGTAAACTTGGATCCAATTAACACTAAATAATAATGATGAAAACCGACCATTACTGTGTCGGTTTTTTTGTTTAGTGTATCAATTTTCTTTCCAATTTGAATTACTCTGAAAAAGTGTTTTACTTTTTAATTGAAGAGTTGTTTCTCTGTTATACGTGTCTTAATATTATAATCCCCTTTAATATCGCTACAATAGCCGTGAGGATTAAAACAAGGTAGCTAGGGGACGGTAGAATGATGTGACCCCCAAAAGTTAGAGTTTTGTTTTAAGCTGCTAATTGGCTGGTGTGAATTCGGTATTGAACCGGACTCATTCCTGCCAATTTTTGCTTTATACGTTTGTTGTTA
>JAPSLU010000285.1 GCA_031180405.1 Bacillus sp. (in: firmicutes)
TGTATTAAAAAGATATAAAAACCGAAGGTTCTTCAGAAGAAACAGTACAAGGTAAGACTACTAGCCAGAGGCTTGGGAGAAGCATATTAAGGAACTTCTACTAAAAGCGACGTCCTGTGGCAACGTAGAAGTCAGCACATCCTGTGCAAGTAAGGAAGTGCAGAGAGGGAAGACCGGAGTGTGTGTTCTTGGCACAGAAGGTTCTGAGCGAACAAGCTGACGCGGAAATACGCAGCTTATCGCAAGCCGATATCCGAACACGGAAGTTAAGCTCTCAGCGCCGATGGAGTTGAGTATTTTAGCATCACTAAGTTCAATAGGTCTCATCATTATTTTTTCTTGAATTTTCCAATTAAAAAGGTTCAAATCATATGCGATTTGAACCTCATATTGATAGGCTAATTAATAATCCTAATCTGATCACTTACTAACTCTATACAAAATTACAGATGCTCTTCTAAAAACGTCAAAATAAAAAATGGAATCTTTCTCTTAGCAATTTCCATATAACGAAGAATAACAGGATAGTCATCATTTGATGCTCCTAGTAGAAGCTCATACCACCATTCTGTTTCATATCGTGAGATCATACTAAGGTTATATAACAATAAATAGTGAACAAGGAGTTCCGGGAGGTTAATGAATGATTCCCGATTGCTTGGTAAATAAAATATATTTTCCTCAAGATGAAATAAAAATGGTGAACAATGAAAAGTGTGATTTGAGTACTTTGTTTGTAAAATGACCTGATTTTCAGTTTCTTCTTTCCTTAATTCAAAGTGATACCGTTCTTGTATAAATTCGGACATTCTTTTTGCTGACATGTGGAAATGTTGTGCAGTAGGATCAGTTATAATCACTTTATGATGATCTGATGAAGCTACCTTTATATAATTATTATCATTTTGGTAAAAGGAGAAAACATCCTTCATTTCAGCAATTTGATTTAAAAGTTGCTTCATCGAATATTTTTCTGCCTCAAGGTGATCATGAATATGAAAAACTTCTTTAGCAACATGACTAAATAAACCATTTCGTTGTATTTTAATTTCATCATTTAAAAATTGGTATTGTTGTTTTTTTCGTTTTCTACTTGAAGCTCCATGAGCTAATACAGCGGATGTTGAAGGATAATGGGGATCTTTAATTAATAAGCATGCTTTAATAAGTTGTGATATCCCATAAAATAACAAAATAGGTTGTATTGCAGACGGTGATTGGTTTGCTTGTGAAAAGAAATTTTCACCATGTTTTAGGAAATAAATAAATCGGTAACAATTATCATAAGAAAGTCCACTTGAGTTTTCATATGAAGAATTTTGATAACAATTTTCTAATTTTTTTTGGATCGTTTGTGTTGAATGATAGCATAGTAAGCGCTCCCAATGTAAGGTAGACATAAATTGTACACTCCAATTAGTCAATTCAAAATATTTAAACTCTTTACTCCTTCCTTGACAGTATGAAAACATGTTGATAATCTACTAATAATATTTTGCCGAAAAGAGGGGGATTTTACTAATGTGGGAACAAAAATTTTCTAGAGAAGGCTTAACTTTTGATGACGTTCTATTAGTGCCAGCAAAATCTGAGGTATTACCAAGAGATGTGGATTTAAGTGTGCAGTTAACTCCTAGCTTAAAGCTTAACATTCCAATTATTAGTGCTGGAATGGATACTGTAACAGAAGCTGAATTAGCTATTGCGATTGCAAGACAAGGTGGAATTGGTGTTATTCATAAGAATATGTCGATTGAACAACAAGCAGAGCAAGTGGATAAAGTAAAAAGATCTGAAAGAGGAGTTATTACAGATCCATTTTATTTAACTCCTGATCACCAAGTTTTTGATGCAGAGCATTTAATGGGCAAGTATAGAATTTCTGGTGTTCCAATTGTAAATAACCCCGAAGAACAAAAATTGGTTGGTATTATTACTAATCGTGATATGAGATTTATTCAAGACTATTCAATAAAGATTAGTGACGTGATGACAAAGGAAAATCTAGTTACAGCTGATGTTGGAACAACTCTTAAAGAAGCTGAAAGTATCTTACAGAAACATAAAATAGAAAAGCTTCCTTTAGTTGATAAAAATGGTGTTTTAAATGGATTAATTACGATTAAGGATATTGAAAAGGTCATTGAATTCCCGAAATCAGCTAAAGATGAACAAGGACGTCTAGTAGTCGCTGCTGCTGTAGGTGTAACAGCTGATACAATGGTACGTGTTCAGAAGCTAGTTGAAGCAAATGTAGACGCAATTGTAGTAGACACAGCACATGGGCATTCAAAAGGCGTGTTAGAAACCGTTAAAGCAATCCGTAAAGAATACCCTTCTGTAAACATTATTGCAGGTAATGTTGCGACAGCTGAAGCAACAAGGGATTTAATAGAGGCAGGAGCAAACGTTGTTAAAGTGGGAATTGGCCCTGGTTCAATTTGTACAACTCGAGTAGTTGCAGGAGTTGGTGTACCACAAATCACAGCGGTGTATGACTGCGCTACTGAAGCAAGAAAACATGGCGTATCCATTATTGCGGATGGAGGTATTAAGTACTCTGGAGATATGGTAAAAGCTCTTGCTGCAGGTGGACATGCTGTTATGTTAGGAAGTTTACTTGCTGGTACTTCAGAAAGCCCAGGAGCAACTGAAATTTTCCAAGGAAGACGTTTTAAGGTTTACCGTGGAATGGGATCTGTTGCTGCAATGGAAAAAGGTAGTAAGGACCGATATTTCCAAGAAGACAATAAGAAATTTGTACCTGAAGGAATTGAGGGAAGAACTCCTTATAAAGGACCATTATCAGACACGATCTATCAATTAGTTGGTGGAATTCGTTCAGGTATGGGGTATTGTGGAACTAAAAACCTCGAAGAACTTAGAGAAAATACGCAATTTATCCGTATGACTGGAGCAGGTCTAAAAGAAAGTCATCCACATGACGTTCAAATTACGAAAGAAGCCCCAAATTACTCATTATAATAAGCCTTTTGCAGGAAATTAGTTATAAAAATATGACAGAACTATAACATTTGACAGAGTCCACTACTCTGTCTATTTTTTTTATCTTTTCTATGATAAAATCAATTTTGTTGTTTCTTAAAGAGACAAAAATTCAGGTGGATTTTTTAATATAGATATAAAAAATTGGAGGTATTGTAAAACGTGAGAATTAAAAAAATGATTGCACTTCTTTTTGCACTCACATTTATTGTTTCAACTTTTTATCCATATACGTCAGCTAAAGCAGCAGAATCAATCTCGGTTAATGCAAGCGCGGCAATTATTATTGAGGAATCTACTGGAACGATCCTTTATGGTAAAAATATCGATGAGAAGCTACCTATTGCTAGTATGGCAAAAGTGATGACTGAATACTTAGTTTTAGAGGCTATTAAAGACGGTAAGATAACGTGGGATCAAACATATAAACCGAGTGAATATGTTTATGAAATCTCACAAAATGGAAATCTATCAAATGTACCGTTAAGACAAGATGGAAGCTATAACGTAAAAGAATTATATGAGGCTATGGCTATTTATTCAGCAAACGGTGCCGCAATTGGTTTAGCTGAATTAATTGCTGGTTCAGAAACAGCTTTTGTAAAGATGATGAATGATAAAGCAAAGGAATTAGGTTTAACTAATTATGAATTTGTTAATGCTACAGGTCTAGAAAACAAAGATTTACTAGGAATGCATCCAGAAGGTACGGATGCTAATGCGGAAAGTAAGTTATCTGCTAGAGACATGGCTTTATTATCTCAAAGGTTAATTCAGGATTTTCCCGAAATTTTAGAGACTGCAAGTGTTCCTAAGAAAACATTTAGAGAAGGCACAGATGACGCGACTGAAATGCCAAACTGGAACTGGATGCTACCAGAGTTAGTTTACGGATATGAAGGTGTAGATGGTTTAAAAACTGGGTCAACTTCCTCTGCAGGTTCTTGCTTTGCAGCTACGGCGACTAAAAATGGCTTGCGTGTCATAACAGTTGTTATGGATGCCAAGGGCAGTGAGGGAGATGTGAAGAATCCGAGGTTCTTTGAGACAGAAAAAATGTTAGATTATGCATTTGATAACTTTACAGTAAAAGAAGTATATCCTGCAAATTATCAAATTAAAAAACACTCAACAATCCCTGTTGTAAAAGGGAAAGAAGATAAAGTATCTATTCATACAAAAGAAGCTGTTTCTCTTGTTGTGAGAAATGGTGAAGAAAAAGCTTATAAACCAACATTTGACATTAATCAAGATCAATTAACAGAGACAGGGGAATTAACTGCACCTGTTAAGAAAGACCATGTGGTTGGAAAAATGATTGTCAAATACGAGGGTAAAGGTGAAGCACTTAGTAATATCCAAAAAGACACATACCCTCAAGTAGACCTTGTAACCAAAGAAGCAGTTGAAAAAGCAAATTGGTTTGTTTTATCAATGAGAGGCATTGGCGGTTTCTTTGGTGGGTTATGGGGAACAGTATCAGATGCAGTAAAAGGCTTGTTTTAATAAATTGGAATGCAAAAACTCTCTTTATAGGGAGTTTTTTTTATTATTAAAGAAATAGCTTGAAGTGTGCGTCCTGGATTTAGACGGCGATTAAATTCTATACAATAGTGAAATTGTATCTGTTTTATAAAAACTATGTAAAAATAGGGAATTATGATAAAAGAAAATGAAAGAATAGTGAAACATATACGAATTGTTTTACTAATTATATGAATTTTGATAGGATTTTTTTAGAACTTAGGATAAAATATAGCGTAGATGAATTTTTACCCAATCTAAAACAAATCCTATAGTGCATAGGACATTACATAAGGGGGACAAACATAATGAGTAACACAACAGGTACTGACCGTGTAAAACGCGGAATGGCAGAAATGCAAAAAGGCGGCGTCATCATGGACGTTGTAAATGCAGAACAAGCTAAAATTGCGGAGGAAGCAGGCGCTGTTGCTGTAATGGCACTTGAGCGAGTTCCAGCTGATATTCGTGCCGCTGGTGGCGTAGCTAGAATGGCAGACCCAACAATTGTTGAGGAAGTAATGAATGCTGTATCAATTCCAGTTATGGCAAAAGCTCGTATTGGGCATATCGTTGAAGCACGTGTGCTTGAAGCAATGGGTGTAGACTACATTGATGAAAGTGAAGTATTAACTCCAGCCGATGAAGAGTTTCATTTGTTAAAAAGTGATTTCACTGTCCCATTCGTTTGTGGATGTCGTGATTTAGGTGAAGCAACTCGTCGTATCGCTGAAGGTGCGTCAATGCTTCGTACAAAGGGTGAGCCAGGAACAGGAAACATTGTTGAGGCTGTTCGCCATATGCGTAAAGTAAATGCACAAATTCGTAAAGTAGTTTCAATGAGTGTAGATGAATTAATGACAGAAGCAAAAAATTTAGGTGCTCCATTTGAACTTCTTCTTCAAATCAAAAATGAAGGTAAGTTACCGGTAGTTAACTTTGCTGCAGGTGGTGTAGCAACTCCGGCGGATGCGGCATTAATGATGCAATTAGGGGCTGATGGTGTATTCGTTGGTTCAGGGATTTTTAAATCAGAAAATCCAGCTAAATTTGCACGTTCAATTGTTGAAGCTACAACACATTATCAAGATTATGAATTAATCGCTAAACTTTCAAAGGGACTTGGATCTGCTA
>JAPSLU010000286.1 GCA_031180405.1 Bacillus sp. (in: firmicutes)
TTAGATGAGCCAACAATTGGACTCGATGTTCTTGTGAAGCTTAAAATCCGTCAGTTTTTAAAAGAAATGAATGAAAAATATAAAACAACTATTCTCCTTACAACGCATGATCTTTCCGATATTGAAGCACTTTGTGAACGTGTGATCATGCTTGATGAAGGGAAGGTCATCTATGATGGAGCGTTAGCGAAGTTACGCTCACATTGGGGAGAAGGGAAGCAGATTGAATTTCAATTTGAGAAAGAAGTTTTTGAAGATCAATTAAGCTTTTTAACTCAAGAGCTTGATGTGTTATGGCAAAAAGGTGATAAGTTAAATACATGGAATGCTTTAGTTAGTGACAAGGAAGCACAAATGTCCGAATTAATTGGTCGAGTGGTAGGGACTCATCAAATTACAGACTTAAGTGTTAAAGAAATCTCCACAGAAGAAGTCATTCGAAACATTTATGAAAAAGGACAGGCCCTTTCAAGCTGAGGTGACAAAATGGATAAATACATTGAAATGATAAGAATTCGTTTTTTAATGATGTTAGCTTATCGGACGAATTACTACAGTGGTATCTTAATTTATAGCATAAATATAGGTGCGTATTATTTTTTATGGACAGCGATTTATGGTGGAAAAGAATCGATAGAAGGACTTTCCGCTGTTCAAATGACAACATATATCGCGGTTTCGTGGATGGCTAGGGCATTTTATTTTAATAATATTGATCGAGAAATTGCTCTGGAGATCAAGGAGGGAAAGGTAGCGGTTGAACTAATAAGACCTTACAATTACCTTGGAATGAAAACAATGCAGGCTTTTGGAGAAGGTGTTTTTCGCCTAGTTTTCTTCTCTGTGCCTGGGATGGTCATCGTTGCCCTCGTCTTTCCGATGGAGTTATCTTATAACGGAATTACATGGGTTTTATTTGCGGGCTCGCTCGTATTTAGTTTTATTGTTAATACACAAATCAACTTAATCACAGGAATGCTAACATTTTTCCTGTTTAATAATGATGGATTAATGAGAGCTAAACGTGTGATCATTGACCTTTTCTCAGGATTACTTTTACCAATTAGCTTTTATCCAATATGGGCACAAGATATTATGGTCTATTTCCCATTCCAAGCAATTAGTTATATTCCAAGTATGATTTTTACTGAAGGAATGAAAGGGAATGAGGTATTACAGGCAATCTTGTTACAAGGTTTTTGGGCAATTGTGTTGCTCCTCCCAATCCAAGTGCTATGGGTCATAGCAAAAAAACGAATGATCATACAGGGAGGGTGAAGATATGTTTTATTTCTCAATGTTTACCCAATATATTGGACAATATATGAAAACAAGAATGCAATATCGTGCAGATATGGTTGTTGAGCTGCTTTCAGATATGTTATTTCAAGTTACAAATCTAGTCTTTATCCTTGTTGTCTTTGGACATACACAGTTTTTAAGTGGCTGGAATCGTGATGAAATTATTTTTATATATGGATTTTTCTTAGTACCGTTTGCTGTATTTGGAGCATTTTTTAACATATGGGATTTTAATGAACGGTACATTGTGAAGGGGGAAATGGATAGGATTCTAACGAGACCGATACACAGCCTTTTTCAAGTCATATTGGAACGAATGGAGCTAGAATCATTGTTTGGAGCAATAACCGGAATTATTATTATGGGGTATGCTTCCATTCAATTAGGACTAAGCTTTCAGTGGTATGACTTTATCTTATTTTTTGTTTTTGTTATTGGTGGAGCACTAGTTTATGCCGGAATCTTTATTTCGTTAGCTAGTATAGGATTTTGGTCTGATGCACGTACGTCTCTTATGCCGATGATGTATAATATTGGAAACTATGGTCGCTATCCTGTAGATATATATAATGCTGTCATCAGATTTGTCTTAACGTGGATCTTACCTTTCGCATTTGTAGGTGTGTATCCTGCGGCGTATTTTCTTGGGAAAGATGAATGGTATTTTTATTCATTTTTGACACCGGTAGTGGGAATTGGGTTTTTCGCACTTTCAGTCTTTCTATGGAACCAAGGTGTAAAAAAGTATAGAGGAGCTGGAAATTAGAAGGGACTTTCTTGTTTTGTAAAATAAAAGACAAGTGGAGGACGTATTATGGTAACTTGTCTTTCATGTCAAATATAATAAGAAAAATTAGTACATCACTTATATATAGTGGTGTATTTTTTTATTTATAAGACATCTTCAGTGATTTTACTTACTACTACAACTTCGGAGCAGCTTTGTTGAACACTCCTTATATTCCTTTTCAAAAAAAATGCCTAGATTTGGTAAAGGAAAATTACTCTAATCTGCATTTTTGAGGTAAGAATTGAAGAGGGTAGGGGGCATTTAATAATGATATGTGAATATAAATTTAAAGAATCAAAAATGTATAACAAAATAATCAGTAATATTTCTCACAATCTACTGAAAGTAGTTTGCAAAACTTTTTTGTATTTCATAAAAAAATTCCCCTTTCTATAGATTTGTCAAAAACCATGACATTTTTATATGGCGAAATTTCGCACATTAAGACGGGCACTGCCGATATGATGAAAAAAGGAGAGCAAAAAATGAAACCTTACAGAATGACTGCAGTGATCGTAGGTGTCCTCTACATCATCGGAACGATCTCGGGGATTTTAAGCCTTGTTTTCACCAAAAATTTGCTTGCTGGAGAGGATTTTCTAACCAGAATTGTCGATAATCCATCGCAGTTAAACCTGGGCGTATTTTTCGTGCTCTTAATGGGGCTATCGTTAACGGCGATGCCTGTTTTCTTGTACCCACTCTTTAAAAAAAAGAATGAAGCTCTTGCACTAGGGATGGTTGTTTTCCGAGGACCACTAGAGGGAAGCATATATATTTTAATGGTAGTCAGTTTGCTAATGTTAGGCGTGTTCAGCAAAGAATTCATTGTCGTTGGAGCAGAAGCGGCTTCTTTACAGGTTATAGGCAATGTCCTGCTTCAGGCCATTGAGATCATGAGCCCAGTTTTAACTATTGTTTTTATCATCGGAGCAATGTTGTTATACACCCTCTTCTATCTCACCAAACTTATCCCTCGTTGGTTGTCCGGCTGGGGCTTGGTTGGAGCGGTTATCTATGTGGCTGTCGACTTATTAAAGTTTTTTGGACTAAACCTTCACTTGGATATTATGTATATACCTTTGGCCGTGCAGGAGATGGTATTGGCATTATGGCTGATCATCAAGGGTTTCAGCAAAGCGGCCCTTGATGAACTCCTGACAGATGAGCACAGCGTATAATTAAACCGACATAATATAATTTCAAACGAATAATGATTGGCTATTTAATTTGTGTTATAAGGAATACATAAAACATCGCACAAAAACGAATACCCGGCTCTGCTTTTGGATTTCGTGGCATAAGCATTAGTACGCTAAAGAGGTCAGGAAGAAAAAAATCTTGAAGCGTGTAGAAATTTTTGAAATGTTGAAATTAATTTACGTCAATCACGAAGATTCTCATTTGGTAAACGGGATCTTTTTAGGAGTTAACATGAAACCCAATCCTTAAATCGAAACACAACAATCGGGGCGGCGGGAAAATAAGGTCATTTGTAGTACAAAAAGGATAGATGTATTCAGGATCTTCAGCCTGTTCATCTATTCTTTTTAGCATATAATGTTTGATATTTTAATTAGGTGGTCTAGTTCATAACAAACACCTTGCTTGTATATATTGTACAAAGTATATGCTTAGGTAAGGGTGTGAGGATTTGGGGCTTTTCTTTTGCATAGGAATTGTCGTTTGTATTTTTATGAGCTTTAAAAGTGTTGTCATTGTTTGCTTTCAAAAGAATTTTTTGTCCTTTGAAACGATTATTATGATTACATATTTATATCTATCGCTGCTAATTGGGTTTGGTATGATTTATTTAATTTGTTTGCAAAGTAATATACCTGTTTTGCTTGAAGGAAATGTTCCGGCAGCAGGTGGTTATTTCGACAAGCTATTAACATCTTTATATTTTAGTGCGGTGACGTTGTTTTCGGTAGGTTATGGCGATGTTGTTCCGATTGGGGTTGGTCGTTTTCTTGCCGTTTTAGAGGCTTTAATCGGATACATTCTTCCGGCAGTTTTCTTAGCTCGTACAGTAATTGGAATTGAAAAATAGCTCAGAGTTGTACGATGGTGAAAAGTTGGTTACGCTTAGTAGAGAAAAAAATTGGAGGGATTTTAATGACAATGGAAGTTGGTCACTTAACACCAGATATCGAATTATTAGCTGATAATGGCGAGAAGGTTAGCCTTACTGATTATAGAGGGAAATACGTCGTGTTATATTTTTATCCAAAGGATATGACGCCAGGCTGTACAACAGAAGCGTGTGATTTTAGAGATCAACATCAAAGCTTCTCTGATGTAAATGCTGTGATTATCGGAGTTAGTCCTGATCCACAGAAAAGGCATGAAAAGTTCAAAGAAAAACATAATCTGCCATTCCGATTATTAGTGGATGATGAGCATCAGTTGGCAGAAGCATTTGGTGTGTGGAAGTTAAAAAAGAACTTCGGAAAAGAATACATGGGGATTGAACGCTCTACTTTTATTATTGATCCAGAAGGTAAAGTAATTAAGGAATGGAGAAAAGTGAAAGTTAAGGATCACGTTCAGGAAGCGTTGAACTATATAAAAGAACTTCAATTATAGATTAGTGGGTGTGCGAATGAGGGATGAAAGAATAACGAAGCTGGCTACAGTTTTGTTAAATCATTCTGTAAAAGTGAAACAAGGTGAGAAACTATTAATTAAAGGGCATTTAAATACAAAGCCGTTAATTACAGAATTAATAGACCAAGCGTATTCTTTAGGTGCTTACCCTTATGTCGATCTATTAGATGATGAAATCACCATGCATCTAGCTAAAAACTATAAAAGAGAACAATTGGAAACACAGGCTAGCTGGCAAATGCAAGTATATCAGGATGTGAGTGCTGTAATCATCATTGTTGGTGAGGAGAACGATGCAGAAATGGCTGAAATTCCAATGGAGATTCATAAGCTGCGTGGTGAGATTATGAAGCCAGTTTCGGAGTTTTATGTAAATAATCGTAAATGGGTCCTTCTAAACTACCCGACAAAAGGGTTAGCCCAGAAGGCTGGTATGAGCACGAGTGCATTTGAGGATTATTTATTTAAGGTGTGTACATTTGATTATGAAAGTATGTCATATGCTGTAGCGCCTTTAAAGGAATTGATGGAAAAAACAGATCGTGTCAGAATAACTGGTCCTGGCACGGATTTGCAGTTTTCTATAAAAGGGATTCCGGTTATTCCTTGTACTGGTGAAGCGAATTTACCTGATGGTGAAATCTTTACAGCCCCTATTAAAGATTCTGTAAACGGCACGATCTCATTTAACACACCATGTCCATATCATGGAACAACCTTTCGGGATGTTAAATTAACATTTGAAAATGGGAAAATTATTCATGCGTCTGCTGACAAAACGGAAAAGTTGAATGAAATATTAAATACTGATGAAGGATCCAGGTTTATAGGAGAGTTTGCGTTGGGATTCCATCCTTATATTGAAGAGCCAATAGGTGATATTTTATTTGATGAGAAAATATGTGGAAGTCTGCATTTTACTCCAGGAGAAGCCTATGAAGAAGCTGATA
>JAPSLU010000287.1 GCA_031180405.1 Bacillus sp. (in: firmicutes)
AAAGGAGGGATGACATGAAAACAATTAAGATTGGATTTATCGGCACTGGCGGAATCGCGCATTTGCATGTGAAACAATTGCTTGATGAAAATAATGTGGAAATCGCTGCAATAGCTGATCCTAGTGATACTAATAGAAATCTATTAGTGACAACATTCAAACTTAATCACACGAAACAGTTCTCAGACCATCAAGAAATGTTAGAGAGCGTTCCATTAGATGCAGTTGTCATATGTTCTCCACATACACTCCACTACCAGCATGTAGTGGAGTGCTTAGAACATCAGTGTCATGTTCTTGTTGAAAAGCCAATGGCTTGTTCATTAGAAGAGTCAACGGCATTAATCGAATTAGCACATAAAAAAGGGAAGCTTCTACAAGTTTCTTATCAGAGACATTTTGAACCGGCATTTATCTATATACGAGATGCAATTTCTGAAGGACTTATCGGAAAACTCTCATCTGTGTCTGCCACTCTTTATCAAGAGTGGGGACATCTCTCTAAAGGAACGTGGAGACAAGAACCTACCTTATCAGGTGGTGGGATGCTGATGGATTCAGGTAGTCACATTGTAGATGTTCTTTTATGGACTACTGGGTTAAAACCAATTGACGTAAAGTCTACTATTGAGACACATGGTTGTTCAGTTGAGTTGGACTCAATTTCTACTATAAGATTTGAAGACAATGTTGTTGCGGGTCTAACGATTATTGGAAATGCACCTTGTTGGCATGAAACCTATGTATTCTGTGGAGATCAAGGCGCGATTTTTTATGATAATGGTAACATAACGATCAGGAAATTAGGGGAAGAACCAACAACACCTGAACTTCCTGAACAAATAACAAATTCTGATAAGAGTTTTATCGCCTCTATTGTGGGTGAACACGAGGTTAAGGTTCCGGGAAGTTTCGCTAGTGAGGTTGTTAGACTAACAGAGAAAATATATCAATCTGCTGGTTATCATCCTTATACAGCTGCTAAATAGAATCGTGTAGGAAAGAGGGATCTTATGACACAAGTCATTCAAATTGGGATTATTGGAAGCGGTGGAATAGCAGCAGCACATGCAAGGGCGTATAAAAATATGCCTGAGGTAAAAATAGTTGCTGTAGCTGATGTTATTCCCGGAAAAGCACAAGAATTTATTGATAAGCTTGAGCTTGAAGGTGCAAAAGCTTTTGATGATCATCGAGAGCTTCTAAATTTGGACATTGATGGAGTAAGTATTTGTACTCCAAATGTCGCACACCACCATACAACAGTTGACTCATTGACAGCTGGTAAGCATGTATTAGTAGAAAAACCAATGGCTGTAACGCTTGATCAAGCGATTGATATGGTAGAAGCGTCCAAAAAGGCTGACCGTATTTTAACCGTAGGCTTTCAACCAAGATATGATCCGAACATGCAAGCAGTAAAAGAACTAGTTCAATCTGGGCAACTTGGGAATGTTTATTATATTCAAACAGGCGGTGGAAGACGACGCGGAATGCCTGGTGGCACGTTTATAAACAAAGAATTGGCTGGAGCTGGTGCAATGGCTGACATAGGCTGTTATTCATTGGATTTAGCTTTAAATACACTTGGCTATCCCAAACCATTAACTGTGTCTGCTTATACGTCAAATCATTTTGGAACAAACCCACTCTACCATCAAGAGGCAAGTAAATTTGAAGTTGAGGATTTTGGAGCAGCGTTTATACGATTAGAAGGTGGAATTGTTCTTAACTTTAAAATATCTTGGGCCATGCATATGGATTCTCTTGGACCGACATTATTTTTAGGGTCAGATGCAGGATTAAAATTAACTCCTGCTGGTAGTGGTCCTTGGAGTGGCGTATGGGACGGTGGAATTGGAGAAATAAGCTTGTTTCACGACATAAAAGGTCACCATGTTGAAACGGAGATCCCAGTCCAAAAACATAATCTTGATATTTTCTATGAGAAAGTAAGAGATTTTGTTGTATCAATAAAAGAGGGAAAATCTGCACCAATACCTGGTGAACAGATTGTCATTAATCAGGCGATAATAGATGGCATTTTACGTTCTTCTATAGAGGGTAAAGAGGTTTCAATAGACTTGCCAAATTTCTAATAGAAAGCATTTGGAGAGGAAGAAGAATCTTTCTCTCCTCTTGTATTTTTAACGGTAAATGTATAATTTAAAGCGAGTATACGGCCAGATGCCTTGTCAAGCAATCGCATCTTTTACATTTACTTGTTTGTTTTTACTAGGAAAAACGGCTGGTATACAGAAGCCACAAATGACCACAAAACTCATTAGGACATAGAATAAGAAACTTGAAATATCAATGAATAATAGTGTTCCAATTACGATAAAGCGTGTTACGAAAAACATCCATTCTCTCCATAGCAAAAAACTGACTTTCTTTGCAGCGCTTTCATGTTGGAGAACGGAAAACTGACCAGAAAAAATAATAGTATTGACGAAAAATAACCCAAATGTTGTGCAAATATTAGATAGGATAAGAAGAGGTGCACCTCCCATAATCGCACAAATAAAGCCAAACGTAATGAGGGTCATTCCAATTTTTAACCAAATTTTATCTGGTATATGTTGTTTTTTATTAAAAAGCTTTAAAGCGATAATCGCTGAACAAGTATAAAGGATATTTAACAACGCGATAATCCATTCATTTTCAGTAATTTGAAATGTGAATAATAAAACAAACAGGTTTTGAAACATCATCACCACACCATGGAAGAATGTTGTTTTTAACATGAGTTTCATACGCTTTGTAGCTACATGTCCAAACGAAAGTACATCTTTAAAGGATATTTTTTCTTCCAAAGAATTTAATGAAAAGTTAGGAATTCTAAAGGACATAAAAAACATAAGTGATACGAAAATTAGCATAAGTAAAAAGCTTCCGATAAAGCCAATTAGATGAATAATAGCCGCTGATAGAAGTGGTACGCTAATCGAGATCACTTGCCCCACAATGGCAAAAACAGAGAAAAAGGTAAGAAACTCTTTTCCTTTTCCAAAAATTGAGAGCATAATATTTATTCCGCCCCAATAACATCCCATCATCGCTCCAATTGGTAACGCATACACAAAAATGCCAAGTATCTGGTTCTCAGGATGAAAACCGGATAATAAAAGAAAGGAACAAGCACCAAACACAGCACTTAAACGAACAATCTTTTGAATCGATTTCATCATCAACTGTTTTGTGGCAAATGTGTAAAATAAAGCAGCTGAGAAAAACATCCAAATATTATACCAAGCAACATCAAATAAGTCGTGATCACGTTCCCAAATATATAAATTCACAAAAATTCCTATATAAACAAAGATGATCATGGCACTACCACACATCATTAATAATCTTTTCATCTCATTTGTTAAATTCATGTCAGTTTCTCCTTTATACGATTATTACAATAGAATTCGAGATTAAATAGTTATTTCCTTCTATGTACGATGGGGTGTATTGAAAAAATGTAGAGATTGAAGGGTTTACGGATGTTGATTCATCAAATGGGGCAGTAAATGATAAAATTATATGTAGAGTTTCTATTACTAGAACAATTTAGTGGCCCGAAAGAAAATTATGTTCTAAAATAAGGTAACAGTCGTATCCTAAAGTACGTTTAGTTTCTAAACTAAGAGGGTTTATAAATGAATGAGGATTTCGATGGTTGGGTGTGTATGGTGTAATTTGGCGAAATTTGTCTAATCGAAAATAAATTCTAAAAAATCGAAGATAAAATGTTGTAATCGAAGATAAAATGTTGTAATCGTTGATAAAATTGTAGATTCCAAGATAAATCTAAAGAATCGGTAATAAATTCCCATAAGCCCAACAAAATTTGTATTTTCCATCAAAAAAGGGAGATGAACGACTATTAATAATCAAGCAGATCATACATTGTCCACGAAAAAAATTCTTTTGTTCTTTGTTCCTTTAGGCTTGTCTGCTAGTTTGGTCATATTTTCACATATGATTATCAATGGGACGTTAACGAGAGGGGAAAATGCAGAGGTTATTATCGCAAGTTATGTTGTTGCAATGAGCTTGTTTGGTATTACTGAACGTTTAGGAGTATTACTCCGAAATGCATGTTCAGCCTTGGTTCGCGACAAAGTTTCGTTTCAGGCAATGTCAATTGTAAGCGCTTATGTTGTGGTTGGATTGATGTTTGCTTCAGCTACCATTGCGTTTACGCCAGTTGGAAATTGGATTTTTTCACATTTATTTGCAGCTGATCAAAACATGATCACACAAATAGTTAGTGTGTATCAAGTCCTTATCTTTGTTACTTTTTTTTCAGCGATAAGGTGTTTGTTTCAAGGTGTGATCATTTTGAATAGACAAACAAAATGGCTGACAATTGGTATGATTATTCGATTACTTGTCATGTATTTGCTTTCATTATATTTTATTCATACTGGAAATATAAATGCCAAAACAGGTGCCTATATCTTTTTATCAGGGATGATGGTGGAGAGCCTAATCAGTTTTCTAGAAGGAAGAGTACTCGTGAAAAAAATGGTGCACAAAGATCCAACCCATTCAGTTAGAACGAAGAAGCAAATTTTTCAATTTTATCGTCCACTTATCCTTTCTTCTTTAATAATTGTTATGGTAGGTCCGATGATTAATGCTTTTTTAGGGAAAACAGGTGAGATTGAATTAGCCATAGCTTCGTATGCAATTGCATTAAGTATTACCCAATTGTTTTTAAGCTTTTTTACATATACACATCAAATTGTTTTGACTTTTCATAAAGATCATCCAAAAAAGGTCCAGCAGTTTACACTTTTTATTGGATTTATACCAACATTGATTTTAGCAGGCTTTTGTTTTTCGCCACTAGGAGCGTTTTTTATTGAGCATGTATTAGGCGCAAACGACAGACTTGTGGCGGCAAGTCTTGATGCTCTTTACGTATTTATGCTAATGACACTTGCTTTTCCGTTTATTGATTACTGCAATGGTTTATTAATGGTAAAGAAAGAGACAAAAGTAATGGTCTACTCACAATCAACCAATATCTTATTTACATTTATTGTTCTAGTAATAGCTTCTGCCTTTGTTCCGCATTGGAATGGAAGAATTGGGGCAATAGCACAATCAGTTGGAATGCTTTCAGAACTTTGTATGTTAGCATTAATTTTGTATAGTGGTGGGAAAAGGAAGAAAAAGGATTTAAGTCAGCTTCGACAAACAGAAAAGAATTTTGTCAATGGATAAACCATCAATTTTTTTGAAAATTGCCATGATTTTGATAACGCTTACATATAATGATCTCAGTAGTATGTTTAACCAAAGGTTTAAAAAAACTACTGGGAGGGGAAAGCATGCATGCTGTATGGTTAGCCGTTATTGGAACAATCGTATTTTGGTTGGGTTATCGTTTTTACTCAAAATTTGTAGCAGAAAGAATATACCGACTTGATCCAAACTTCGTTACGCCCGCACATCAATACAATGACGGAGTAGATTTTGTACCAACGAAAAAATCAATTCTATGGGGTCACCATTTTACTTCTGTCGCAGGTGCAGCTCCGATTGTTGGGCCTGCAATTGCAGTTTATTGGGGATGGCTAC
>JAPSLU010000288.1 GCA_031180405.1 Bacillus sp. (in: firmicutes)
GTTGGATTCCCTTTTGGGATTGATTGATAAACCATTAAAATACCTCCATTCTATAAGTATGTATAACTACTACTATTTGAGATCAGCTTTTAAGTGAATTGGGGGAGAAATTCATTATTTTCTTTTATTACATCCATGAAAATCCTTTTAGCGTGTTCTGAAGAACCTACCAGTGGATGAATGGTTAACGCTTGTAACCCAGCATGGTAATCACCATGTACGGCTGCTTCTATCGTTAATTCTTCATAAGCTTTCACGATCTGTAATAAGCCACGAATATGGGGAGGTAATGTTGTTTTAAGCTGTAACGGAGTCGCACCTTCGGAATCAATGACACAATTTACTTCTACTGAAACATTCTCTGGAAGACATGGAATGATTCCGTTATTTCTAACATTGACAATTTGGATGTCTTTTTTATTGTTATATATAGATGTCATTAGTTGAACAGCAGCCTCCGAATAATAGGCTCCTCCTCGTTTTTCAAGCTGTGCTGGCTTCACATTTAACTCCGGATTTTTATAAAGTTCAAAGAGCTCTTCCTCCACCCTCTTTACTTCGTCTGCCCTTGTCCCTTTCGTCTCAAATTCTTCTAACTGTTTAGCTACCATCTTATCTTTCATATAGTAATATTTTAGGTAACTGCAAGGGATCATGCCAACCGATTGAATAAACTCAGGTTCCCATTGTATATCAGGTATATTCTTTACAGAGGTCCCTCCTTTTGCACCAGACATAATACTTAAGATCGTTTTGGTTATATCCTTACCTTCGACACATACTTTTGTAGTCCAATTCAAATGGTTGATTCCGACCATTTCGATATCGACTTTTGAAACATCTACATCCATCACTTTCGCTATCGACATTTTGTTGCCGATTGGAAGATTACATAATCCAATTGTTTTAACATTTGTATATTTCGTTACAGCTTCTGTCACGATCCCGGCAGGATTTGTAAAATTCAATAAAAATGCATGTGGAGAAAGCTCCTCTATATCTTTACAAATATCTAAAATAACCGGTACCGTTCTTAACGCTTTAGCAAATCCCCCGGCCCCCGTTGTTTCTTGTCCTAAAAATCCATATCTTAGTGGGATCCTCTCATCTCGGGCTCTGGCATCAAGCATTCCTACCCGTATTTGAGTTGATACGAAGGCCGCATCTTTAATGGCTTCTCTACGATCAAACGTCAGATGGAGATCGATCGGCAAATTGGCTTTCTCAATCATCCTCTTGGCCAGTGCCCCAACCGTTTTTAGTTTTTCCCGTCCTTCCTCAATGTCTACTAAAAACAACTCATTAATAGGAAACTCATTATAGCGTTTAATAAATCCTTCAATAAGCTCTGGGGTATAAGAAGAGCCCCCGCCAATTACGGCAACTTTCAATTTTTTCATCATTTCCTACACCCTCCTGTATGCTCTAAATTTTTCATAGATTTCATCAGATGTTACAATCCCCAAATGATCCATAGCAAGAAGGATGGATCCATATACAGGCTCAATGTCTGGTATGATGAATGAAATCTGATGATGTTCACGTTCAATTGTCGTTTTCATTGTTTGAAGTAAGTGTTGATTTCTAGCCTTTTGTAAGACAGAGCCAACTAGCACAACCGGAATGGTTTCGCTTTCAAAATCACCTAATCTTTTTATTACAGAGTTTGCTGCAAGCCCCAACTCATCTCCCGTTTTCTTAAGGAGTTGAATCGCAAGGAGATCACCCTCATCTGCTGCTTCATGTAAAACAATCGTTAATTCCCCTGGTATTTCATATATGTCACGGTCTAAAAAGTCATTAACGAGTTGTTCCATTGTTTGAAACCCAAAAAAACTTGGAACTTTGTCTGTTAATACGGAAGGAATTTCCCGAAGCTCCCATGATCTTATGGCTAAACGAAATGTTTCTTTTGCCATATGTGATCCACCAGCTGCATCACCGTATAGATATCCGAATCCTCCTGTTTGCACTACCTTTCCTTCCTTATTTCTTCCAGCTGCATTTGTTCCACTTCCACATACAAGAACAACACCAATATTATTCTCGCTGCCTATTCGTAAACCTTCAAATGTATCACACACCAATTCCCACGACTCAAGTGGTAACGTATTCAGGGCTGGTCGCAATATAGCAAAATCTTTTTCTCGATCGGCGCCAGCAAGTCCAAATTGTGTGAACGAAATATCTATATATTCAAGTCGAGCACTATTCAAAGCTTTATCTATGGATTCTTTTATATTTTTCAACGCGATTTCGATACCTACAACTTGGTGATTGCCAATCCCGGATAGACCTTCCCCTATCTTATTTCCGTATTCGTCCGTAATAACGGTGTATGTTTTACTTCCCCCTCCATCAACACCCATTAGATAGCGCATATAACCTTCCCTCCTGTTCATCTATTTATCTTTATTCTTCTATTTACTATTACATGACTAGTAAGAAGTCTTTTCGATTGATATTCAATGCATTCCAATTATTCGTATACAATAAACCTATGTTAATATGAAAGGAGAATCTTGAGCATCATAAAAAAAGACTGCTTGATGCTAGAACATCAAACAGTCACTCAATAGCGCTTTCCTTTATTTGTTTCATCAACCTCAAGTTATATAGCCTTGGTTACTCTCTAATTGTTTATTCGATTTCGTCTTTCCTATCGTGTTGACGATAAGTAAAATAATCAAAATCAGCGTGTTTTCTTTGACCACTTAAATCCTGGACACATATACCAATAAAAGCACCGGTAAATCCTTGGTCTAGTAAAATGCCTCCCTTCTTTAATTCAACATGATCATCTGATATTTTGCTAGCATCCAAGACCGTTCCAATTGAAGACCAATTTTCCCCATCGTTTGAAAAATAAAATTGCAAAGAGTCAAAATGAATCGTGGCTTTTACATATACTTGATTCCATCCCTCTATTGAGACAGGTGTTTCTAATGGTTCATCATATTGTCCCTGATCACTGGACATGATTCCAATACATTTACCTAGCTCTTCATCCTTTGAGATCCATAGATAATAATAGTTTTTTTGGTTGTAATAATAGACTAAACCCGCCATCTGCTGGTGCGATTCCGGTTCAAAGTCGATTACGGTTTCCGCTGTCACTGAAAATGCTTGTTGCCTGCGAGCAATCAGGCTTTGTCTATGGGCAGAATTAAATGACTCTCTTCCTCTTAATCTTAGAAAACCAGGTCTTTCCGCAAGAGTTGCCCATTCTTCTGTCACTGGCTCCCGAAGAGAATTATAATGAATGCTTAGTTCATTTTTATCAAAATCGTCTTTTTCCGCTTCAGCTTCAAAAGGAAATTCCGGTAATTCTGGGGCTTTTACGTTTACTTGTGGACTATTTCCACCATCTTCAAGCCTAAGCCAGCCATCCTCTGTCCATTTTACTCTTTGAATAGCCGTTTCTCTTCCAAGATTACATTTCATTGAAGGCCTTAAAGGACGTCCGGTTAAATGAACCATATATAGTTCTTTCGCTTGCGTTTCAACAATGCTGGCATGACCTGCTTTTTGTAGCTCAAGCTCTGGTTTTCCAGCTGATGTAAGAACAGGTCCTAATGGATCCACCTCATATGGTCCGAAAATGGATGTAGAACGTGCCACTGTTACTGCATGCTCATACCTTGTTCCCCCTTCAGCAGTGACCAAATAATAATAGCCATTTTGCTTATAAAGATGAGGTCCTTCTGTTAGCCCAAGTTCTGTACCTTTGAAAATATTGTAAATCGGCCCTACAAGCTTTTCTTCCTCAGGAGAGTATTCCTGAAGCAAGATCCCACCAAATGAATTTTTGTTTTTCCGATGATCCCATACTAAATTGACTAGCCATTTTTTCCCATCGTCATCATGAAATAGGGAAGGATCAAAGCCGCTGCTGTTTAAATAAATAGGCTCCGACCATGGGCCCATTATATCCGTAGCTGTAACAAGATAATTATGGGTATCCTTAAATGGGCCAATATGGCTTTTTACATCAGTAAAAATCAAATAGAAAATGCCGTCATGGTAACTTAAGCATGGAGCCCAGACTCCACCTGAATCTGGATTTCCAACCATATCAAGCTGACTTTTCCGCGTTAATGGATGGGCTATTAATTTCCAATTCTTTAAATCTCTTGAATGATGAATCTGGACTCCGGGAAACCATTCAAATGTGGAGGTCGCAATATAATAATCATTATCAACTCTTATAATAGAAGGATCAGGATTAAACCCCTTTAAAATTGGATTTTCGATCAAGCTCATACGTCATTTGCCTCCAGTTCTACTTTCATTTTAGGCACAGCATAACAACATCTCTACTCATTTTTAAGGCTGTCCACCCAAACTGTAAGCACTTACATTTTTTTATTACTAACACTCACAAAAAATGTGAATGTTAGTAATCGGTATTCATAAGGAAATTATTTTATCTACCCATCTGTATGTTAGCGCGTAATTAAACTCTATCAAATTCATCAGGATCAGCAAACATCCGTTTATCTTGATTTAATCCATTGATTTTATCCATATCCTCTTGTGAAAGTTCAAAGTCAAACACATCGGCATTTTCAGCAATTCGATGCGGCTTTGTAGACTTTGGAATCGTTACTACTTCTGTTTGCAAATCCCAACGGAGAATGATTTGAGCAGTAGATTTATTATATTTCTCAGCAATTTCGACTAAAACGGGTTCATCAAGCAGTCCACCTTGCATTAATGGCGACCAAGCTTCAAGCTGAATTCCATTCTTTTTGCAATATTCATGAAGTTCTCTTTGATTAAATCTTGGATGGTACTCAACTTGATTGACCATTGGTTTAATCTCGCAATTGGCAATGATATCTTCTAGGTGATGAATTTTAAAATTACTTACACCAATAGCACGAATTCGTCCATCTTTATACAGCTTTTCAAGTGCTTTCCATGTTTCTACATACTTCCCATGGGATGGTAGTGGCCAGTGAATTAAATATAAATCTAAATAATCTAAACCTAATTTTTCCATACTTTCGTCAAAAGCTTTTAATGTCGATTCGTACCCATGATTTGAGTTCCAGACTTTTGTTGTAATAAATAACTCTTCTCGAGGAACATTTGCTTCAGCAATTGCTCTCCCAACTCCCTCTTCGTTTCCATAAATGGCTGCTGTATCAATGCTACGATACCCCACCTCAAGCGCTGATTTAATTGAACTCACAACTTCCTCACCATCTTGTACTTTGAAAACTCCCAAACCAATCCATGGCATTTTGATACCATTATGTAATGTTGTTGTACTTTTTAAATCTTTCACGGTTTCCACTCCTTTGATTAAAAGTTTGTTGAACTAATAAACTAAGTATACATTGAATAATTTTACTTTTCAAACATTTCAACTTATTACAGTTAACAAAAAATCCACAGGAATAATTCCCTCTCTGTTTTCAAAAAAAAACTATCTAAAGATATAGACAACCGTGTTGGATAAAAGCTTTATATGGCTGTATTAAGTGATACAGGTTCATCACTATCGTATTTACATGCAATTAGATTGTTAAGAATGAAAGAATAAGCAGAAAAGAGAT
>JAPSLU010000289.1 GCA_031180405.1 Bacillus sp. (in: firmicutes)
CATTGGCGCAAACGGCAAAAAGAATTGGCACGCGGAGCCGATTCTCTCCGCGAAAAAAACGCCTGAATTTATGGCCAAAAAAATCAGTGACTGAGTTTTTATCATGCTTCCCCACTTTTCTGCGTCATACCCACATTGTTTAACAGTTGAAATTAACTCTCTTTGACTCTTAAAATTTGTTTTCCTAGGAAGCTCCATCGATTCAATCCAGTTATCGAATCTCTCCTTCCCCATCACAACTCTTAAAGCAAGTGCAACAGGGATCATGGTTAAAGAAACTGACATTTTGCCAACCTCCAACTAGTTTATTCATCTCTTAAAAGGTGGAAGTCTACCTCACATACAGAGACTCCAGATCTTTAAATGTTCGTTTTTAAATAATCTTGCTCAGTTTGACGAATCGTGACTTGCTCGGTTTCATAGAACTCTTCTGTATAAGCAGATTCAACCGTTCTAGCCTTGAGAATCTCCTCTAGAACTTTTATGTAGTTTGTACACTTTTCACCTTTTATCCCCTTTGTTTCTGCCTGAATTCTACCATCTGGGAAAATACGCACAACAATTTTTTCCTCTTCCATTTCATTCCCTCCTTAGAAGTCGATTGTTCTCCCACCGCGATTAAAACGGACATCATCTTCACTATCCTGATCTTTTCCTGTTAAAACAACATTTTCCTTCGAATATCCTTCACGATCTTCTTGTGGAGTTGCTGTAACCGCACGAACATTTGCCCATTCGCGAATACTTCTAATTTGTTCTGCCTGTGTCACTGATAGAGGCACTGTGTTCGCAATGGCCCTAGCAAAATCATCGAAACAAACCGTCCGTTCTTCAGCATACGCTTCAAACAATGCATCGATAACGAGCTGTTCTATCTCTGCCCCAACAAATCCTTCACATCTCTCTGCCAAGTCCTCTAACACTTCTTCCGTTAGTCGAAACTCTCCAATTACTTCAGGATTTTTTAAACGCTTCTCCATATGAACTCTTAAAATTTCTTTCCGTTCACGTTTTGTTGGCAAATCAACGAAAAAGATTTCATCAAATCTCCCTTTACGCATTAATTCTGGTGGTAATCCTGAAATATTATTGGCAGTCGCAATGACAAACACGGGACTTGTTTTTTCCTGCATCCACGTTAAAAATTGTCCAAAGATACGAGAGGAAGTACCGCTATCTCCTCCATTTGTAATCCCGCTAAAGCCTTTTTCAATTTCATCAATCCATAAGATTGATGGAGAAATAGCTTCAGCTGTTTTAATCGCCTTTCTCATATTTTCCTCACTGCTACCAACAATTCCACTAAAAATTTTTCCCATGTCTAATCGTAAAAGTGGTAGCTGCCACATCGAACTAATAGATTTACTTATTAAGCTTTTCCCACATCCTGGAACACCAGTAATCAGAACTCCCTTTGGAGCGGGCAAGCCATATTTTCTTGCTGAATCGAGCCAAGATTTATTACGCTTCGATAACCACCGTTTTAAATTTTCTAGACCCCCAACATCCTCCATTTTCAGTTCACTTGTAATAAACTCTAAAATCCCGGTCTTTTTAATAATTTGTTCCTTCTCCTCTAAAATCACCTCTACATCATGAACATCTAAACGTCCATCTTCTACCATCGCACGTGCAAAGGCATTCTCTGCTTCTGAAAGGGTTAACCCTAGTGCCGCTTTTGATAATCGCTCCTTATCCTCACTTGTTAAGGAAATTTCAATCCGACCACTCTGTTTATTGACCATGATCATTTCATCAAGAACAGATTGGATTTCCTGGTAAGTTGGCAAATCAAAATCGACAATCGTGATATCCTTTTGTAAATCTTCAGGTAAAATCAAAAATGGAGAAGTAAAGATAATATTTTTTGGATTCGGACTTTGCTTTATATTAAATAACATATCTCTTAATTTACGAATCACTTGATAATCAGGAAGTTTCCCCTGACCACCAAAATAAATATGGAAGTCTTGTAAAACAACAATACATGGTTTATCATATTTTTCAATAAACTCTAACGCTTTTAAAGGTGCCTTGGATTCTCCACTAATCGACTGACCCTGTCCCCCAATAATCCCGGTTGTCAATCTCCAAGTTAACACTTCCCTTTCTGTTTTGATTAAGTGAACATCATTCGCAACTGATCGGATAACGGATAAAACACGATCCTCCTCCCATGTTTGGATATAGAGATAAGGAAAACGCGCCTTCAATAAATTTGCTAGCAATTTCTTTGCCTTCAGTTGATTTCCAGTTGCAATCATATGTATCCTACCTTTGCTATAGTTTTATGTTAAGACTTATATTATGTGTTAATATCTAGTTTTTAGCTAAAATAAGATAAAAACTATCGACATGAATAATAAATCAATCGAAAAATTCAAAATCTTATTACCTATTTTAATATAAAAGCAAGACTTTGGACATATAGAATGACAAATAATGTAGGATTATGGTTATCTTATATGTGCATTGTAACAGCAAATTAAACTTTGGAATGAGCTACATTACGTTTTTAGTAGGTAGATATATGCGTGGAGAGGTATAATTATTTCTTATGTGAGATAATAGAAAATTTTTAATGCAAACATCGTTTAAAAAAATCAAAACTACCCGTGATAACTGGTGCTTTTCTCTACGGCTAGAAGCATTTGTTACTGACCAGACCCAAAAGGGCCACTGAATGGTTCGCCAGTTGTAATACTTCTACTGAACCAGACATTAAAGGTCTCAGCCTGTATAACTGCTTTTTCTTTACCTCTTCACCTGTAAATGGATCTATGTAATCTATCATACTAAATTGTTCTATGACTATATCATTTTGTATTAGATTACGGATATATTCTTCTATTACCTTCTTATTTCTTTCTACAGTATCAACATAATATCCTGTACACCAAAACTTTTGATTCCCGCATCTGTATTTCAAATTTGCATGAAGAGCAAATATCATAAACTCCTTTTCCCTTTTAAATACCTAAAAAATGAAGATACACTTATTTTAGATAAAATACTCTCTATACATGCTGTTATAGCCCCTACACCTTTCGACAAAATTCGAGAATTACCAAGCATCAAATACTACCCCTCTGAGATCTTTATAGCATTATTGCCCTTTGGTATTATTTGTTATATAGTAATATAGTACTAGATTACATAGGAGGGAATATAATGATTAAATACCAAAAATATGTTGGGGCCTTTAGCATTATTATTCTTAGTTTTGCTCTTTTAGGAATCCCCCTTCAGGTATCGCATGCAGAATCCACTAGTAACAAAGTCACAAAAAATGAAGAAGCGTTAGGAGAAGAAAAAGCTGATCTAACAACTGACAGTATAACACCTGATTCACCTAAAGTTCATTTTGAAGACGAGCAATTGGCTAAATTAATCGCAGAAACACTGGGTATTGAAGGAAGGGAAATTACTGAAGCAGACTTGGCTAATTTGACCAAACTGACTAATCCTGACGGCCAATATACTTTCACTTCACTGGAAGGGTTACAATACGCAAAAAATTTAGAAATACTAGATTTATCTACATTGTATAAAAATGAAATATTGGATATTTCAGTATTATCCGAACTGAAAAAACTAGAATCATTATCATTAGGAAGAAGTTCCATTAGTGATATTACTATTCTATCCGGATTAAAGAATCTAACATATCTTAATTTAGAAAGTAACCAAATATCAGATATTTCAGCTTTAGAAAATTTAGAAAATCTAACATACATTAATTTAGCATACAATCAAATCACCGATATTTCCGCACTATCAAACTTAACAAATTTAGATACTCTTTATCTTACTAGTAATTATATAAGTAATATAAGCAGTTTATCTAACTTAATAAATTTAGAAAACCTTAGCTTAAATGCCAATAAAATAACAGATATTTCTCCTTTATCAAAGCTGGTAAATTTAAAATCTCTTAGCTTTAGTTTTAATAAAGTATCAGATATTTCAGCTTTAGCAGACTTACATAATTTAGAAGAACTACAAATGAATGAAAATCAAATAACTAACATTTCGACTCTAACAAATTTAAAGAAACTAGTAACTATATTTGCATACTCTAATTCTATTAGTGACATTAATAGCTTGTCAGGGTTAACAAACTTAGTAAATCTTGAATTATCATTTAATAAAATAACCAACATCTCAGTGTTAAGGGAATTAGCTTTATCTTCATTAGCTAATGTTTATCTGAGTGGTAACAGAATAACTGACGAGGCTACCATAGAATATTTAGAAGATAATATCGACTATGTTATTAGCGATGTGGTTGCTAATCGAGAAGAATTGATAAACGTTTTCCCTAAAGAACAGGGTTTTAGGATAAATGAAGATGGTTCTGTAACACTTGTTTCAGAATTAACAAATGATACTACTCAAATCACATTAAGTACTAAACAACTAGATCTACTATTAAAAAGTGGTCAAACATTAACTTTAATAAATGATAAAGTACAAGTGGATATCCCCTCTGCTGTATTTGATCATGCAAATGAACCTGTTACAATTGCAGTAAAAGAGCAAGATAAGGCCAAAAACAGCTTAAGTTCTACCTATAATTTCACTATCAAGCAAGGGAATCGTACTATTAGTGAATTTGAACAAGGCATTACATTAACTTTTGATACAGACAGCAATCGTGTTAAAAATAAGGACAACCTAAAAGTATTCTATTTCAACGAGGAAATAAGTAAGTGGGAAAATGTCGGGGGAACATACCAAAATGGAAAAGTAACAGTTGTTACGAATCATTTTAGTACCTTCACCGTATTTGAAGTAGCTGGTAATGATCCTACATCTGACGATATTGTAATAATTGATGGGAACGAAGAACCAAAGTTAAATGATAATACAAGCAATACAGGTAACGAAAATGGATCACTAGGCAACAATTCAACTAATGATCGTATTAACGAAAATGAGGATAGTCCTTCTACAAATAATGAAAATAAAAATTCAAGCCATCATTCAACTGGTGATACTGAAAACTCAAATAAAACGCAAAAGGTAGTAACAAATGGAGAAAAGTTACCTGACACTGCTACCAATACGTATACTTTATTATTAGCAGGAACATTACTTCTTTTAATAGGTGGAATAATAATCTTTACTATGCACGTAAGAAAAAGGCTACTAAAAAGTTAATAACTTTATATATACTCCAATCCTTTCAAATATAGGGATTGGAGTTTTTACTTTATAGGGATGATTTCGTAAGACTGTAAAATGGCCAATCGATCGCATGCTACCAGATGAATTCGATTTAAGAGTCTCAGGTGAAAATTTTGCAGCAGGCTACTTTGATCCAATTGAGGTCAACGACAGCTGAGTCAATTCCCTCTGGCATCGAGAGAATCTGTTAGATCATGAATACAGTTATTTAGGTGTTGGTGTGGTGATTGATGATGTGGATGTTTATTATACACAGAATTTTTTTTGCTTGATGAGTAGTGGGAAAATTAAAGAAGTTGAATAAACATGTAAAACCCTCACTAAATATAGTGAGGGTTTACTATTTAGACTCTTTATAGTTTGTACTGCTTT
>JAPSLU010000290.1 GCA_031180405.1 Bacillus sp. (in: firmicutes)
TTATTGCAGAAAACCAAAGGTGTACCCTCATTTTTAGAGGGGTCTTTGGTTTTTTTATTTTTTACTAGATCTATAAAAACTTCTGGTATGATAATGGTAAAATGTACCGATTAACTAATAACTTTGTATATGCTAACGATTAATTGAAAAAGTATCTTGTTTTTTTCTTCATATGTATAAGGAGGATTTTGATGTGTCTGAAGATCTGAATAGAGAAATATTGAAAGAGCTAAAAGAAATCAATAATAAACTAGACACCTTGAACTCGTCAAAAGGAATATCAGGAACTCTAAAAGTTATTGCCCTGATATTCGGGTTTTTAGTGATAGGACCTTTGCTTGTAGGGATAATGGTGTATCTATATAATTTAACTGGCTAAGATCTCCTCTATATTCAGGACGTAGGGACTACACGGGCACATGTCGAGCTTTGGCGTGAAAGCGGAGGGGATGTAGTGAAGGATCTGGGTTCGAGAAACGGTACGGTGTAGACGTGAGAGTCCATGGTGCCATATAAAGAATATCCTATGATGGAGGGGCCTTTGTTATTGCCGGATGGACGTTAACCCTGCGCAGGGGTTTATATTGATAAGGGATTGTATAGTGAAGAAAGAGATTAAATTATTTCCAAAGCCAATATTCAAGGGGAAATACTTACTTGTATAGATATGATTCAGGAAGCTAATGTCAGTTATATGGCAGAAATACTTGGAATAGAGGCAACTATGAATGAAACAGTTCTGATTCAAGAATTTTTAAGACAATATTGGGATCTTTGGGGAGCATCCAAAGAAGAAGCATGAAAAGGTAATCGATCAGTTTTGTTAAGGAGCAGTCCTAATTTACACCTGCCCGAAATTTAGCGGTACGGCTTAAAGCTGTATCGTCTTTTTTACGCTTCAATCCAAGTATACGAACAGTTCTGGAATACGACGACATCGTCGCATTTGCCAACTGGAAAAATATTTGAATTGCTCTCATTAACTGAAACTATTAAGCGTCAAGAGTTCATTGAGCAAGAGCATGTTATTCCATCAACCGTGCCCACTTGTGGGGACTAATACGAGCAGTATCCGTGTTTAAATGGTGCGTTGCAAAAAAGTTCGTAACTTTATATGCTTTAATGTTGTTCTATTATAAGGACTCAAAATTGCCCTCTCCAGAATTGTTAGGGTATGAGAGATTAGTTTTAAATTTATGCATCCTGTTGTTAGTTGGGTTAAATATAAAAAGATTGCTTTAATGGATGGAAATATCTAAAAGTACAAAATCATCCAAATTGTAAATTATTTCCTTGAATCCCCAAGATTTAGGGTGTTATACTAAAAACGTTAGCTGGCCAGCTTGCAAAAATTCACTTTTGGAGGCCATGATGTTCAAAAAAAAATTCATTAAAATTTCATTGGTTGGAAGTTTGGCATTTTCTATGTTTTCTGCACAGGCTCTTGCTGAAAGTAACGATATTAGTAGTCAAAGTGTAAAACAAGCTAAATTGCATGCTGTTATGGATGCAGGTGTTTCTAGTGATGATGCATTATTTTTAATACAAACTGAAGAGTTAATGCACAAACTCGCTAACAGTGGCAAAGTGATTGAATTAGATTCTGTCGAATCGTTAAGTGATGAATATGTAAGAAATAATAAATGGGAGTATAGAGAGAGACTCTTAAATGGCGATAGAGCTGCATTAAAAACTGCACTACTTAGTGTTGATAGAATTATGGGTGATGGTTTTAAAGAAGTAGAAAATGAGCTGCAAAAAGTAAGAACACTCAATAGTGTTGAAAATAATTTGAGTGCAGATGACAACTTTGAGAATGTAACTATTAGTTTTCCTGATGGTAGCTCCCTGAGCTTCTCAGGAAGTACCGTGCAAGGTCCCAACACAGCTGATGAAACTGTCGAATTAAATTCCACAAATTATAATGGTCCATGGAATCAATCTATTCAATATGGAATTAAAACTATTGCTGAACCAAATGAGGCAGCTGGAATAACTAGAAGTGTTAACAACGCAACGGAATGGCAATTTAATGGCAGTGGCGGATCTTACGGGAAAGTTAGAGCAGTGTTAGACTGGACATTCGCAACTGGGAATACAACAGGATATGAAGATAACAAAGCATTTTTTAAGCAAGCTGGTGGTGATGCATTATCTGCTGGTATTTTTACAATTAAAGCAAAAAAACCAGGAAATGGTGGGCATACTAGCGCAGTTGGATGGAATAACTACATAGTTGGGTGGTACGATGCAACTGTACAAATGACCGCGACAGTGCTACTTTCTTATCAGGGACTTGGACTAGAAATTGGTAGTGGGAAGCAGTACTCTCAGTATGCAGTGATTGAGGTTGAAGGTGCAGGTCAAGCAAGATATCATGCAGGTACTTTCAAATAAACGAATCTAAGAGACGCAGCTGGTGTATTGGTTTGCCAGCTGCGTTTATACTTATGAGAAGGTGAGAAGATAGTAAAGTTATGAAAAAGGTAGCTCAGTTTCTTTTATTAGTATCTTTGCTGGTTACTGGTTGCGTTAATAACAATAAAGAATCATCCATTGTAATAAATAATGCTAATGTTTCACAGTTGCAAATGATCAATGCATATCTAATGGATACAGAAATGACTATTCAGCAAATAAATAATGTCAAAATAGGTGTAATAGACTTTAATATAGATTTCTCCTCACCTAATTTAAATATTATGAATTCTGATCTAAGAAAACTAGAAATAGAGTCAGACAGAGGTGACTACCATGGGACCTCAGTAGTAAGCTTGTTAAGTGCAGAAAGGTCTGGTGTAGATTCTTATAACGGACTTCTACCAGGGGCAAATATTTATTTTTATGGAATGCAAGACTTAAATATAGAGTCACTAGTCAACTGCCTAGAGGAGGCAATAGAGGATAATGTAGATGTAATCAATATTAGTCTTAGTACATACAAAGATTCACCTACTCTGAAGAGTATTATTGAGAAAGCGGCTAAAAAAGGGATAATTATAATAGCATCAGCAGGGAATAATTCAACAGATACCCTAACATATCCTTCCTCATACCCTTCTGTAATTTCTGTAGGTGCTTTGGATGAGACATATGATCTATTATCTTCTTCTAACTATAATGACCATACTGACGTAGTTGCCCCAGGTTATTCGGCAAAGACTCTTAACGAAATGGTTGTTTTAAATGCTACTTCTGAGGCAACAGTTTATGTTACTTGTTTGACCATATTGTTAAAAGCTAGGCACCCAAAATATTCCACAGAGCAAGTTAAGGAAGAAATAAAATCTAATTCCACCTCTTTTGCCACAAATTGGAACGGTAAAATTCGTAAGGTTTATCTTATTGATTTTAGGAAAACATTAGATTTATAGCTGGAGTTGATCTCAAATGATAAAAAAGAGAATAGGATTATGCATAATAATTTTGATTGTGGTTCAAATAGCAGCTTGCGGAGAAGGAAAGACCGAGGGTATTCCAACTTTAGATCAATATAAAGAAATTCTTGCACAAAAAGCATCAGTTGAGAAGAAACAGCAAAGGGATATTATTAACTTCATTGAAGGGATTTCAGAGAGTGAAAAATATACCATGTTAAATTCAGAAATTAATCAAGATGGGGTATTCATTTCATTTAAATTTTCTAAAGGAAAAAAATCATTAATTGGTGTTGCTTATGGAGTAACTGATCAAAATGATGATATAAAGTTTGTTGATCATAAGATAAATGAAGTAGAAGGCAGTAATCTTATTAGTAATGTTTACATAAGAGGGAAATTACAGTCAACACCACCTAGAGATTATATAATTGTCGCTGGTATAACGAATAAAGATATCGTCAGAAAAATAAAATTGATATTTGACCGTAAAGATACGATAGTTCATTTGAATGAAGAAAATGGCGATTTCATGTTCAACTCTATAGGACCTGAGAAGTTAAACAAAATAGAAATTTACGACAAAAATTCTCTGTCTTTAGAGGAAGTGATTATTAATGAAACTCCTTAGATACTTGTCAATAGCAATTTTGGCTTTAATTTTCATATTTGTTTATGTTAACAGAGATGGTCAGATATTGGGGAAACCTTATGATGTAATTCTGAAAGAAAATGATGTTGATTTGGATAGTGTGTTATTGAAGCTCGATAGTAATAACAATGACACTTTAGTTTTTTTTGATTCGATTAAAGACAGCACATCTAGTTTAGGGGTTTTGGTACTAGAAAAGAAGTTACTAAGGAATTATGTTTTGAAAGATAGAGGAAACTATGCGAGCGATTCAAATCGCAAAATGCATGTAAGTTATCTTAAAACATATCCACTATACTATGGTGAACTCAAAGATAAGAATATTAACAGTGTTGTCCTGTATGGAACTGGAATAGAGAAAGAGGCAAACATCATAAAGCTATCAAATAAAACAATATGGTACTTAGAAGATTTGGATTTCATTCCAGAAAATGTATTAATACAAGGCTCTAATAACAATGGTGAAATTATCTACTCTGATAGAGTATTTAGTAGTTACTTGATTAATCAAAACGAGACTATTCAGATCTGTTGAAAGTACATTGAATGTTTTTAAAAGCGCTATACTGATTAGAGATGTTATATTAACATCTCTTTTTATATTGTAAATTTCTGCATGTCCGATGCGTCAATAATAAGTTAAAATGAGCCGTGGGGAGGGGATTTGAAGGACAATGGAATCTTTGTATTTCAAATGATTGAAGCAGCATTGGGTTTCTGGAAACACCGTATCGATGACACAAAACATTACTGAAAATGAATCGAAGATATTGCATGAAAAGATTAATTTCAACGTCAATATTAATTCTAATACTTACGCTTGTTGCATCTTCTTACACAGCCAGTGCAGGCTACATCGGTTAAAGTGAAAACTAGTGTACATAACTATAAAGGACAACAATACGTTCAGATCAATGGAAGTAATAAAACTGTCGTAAATAAAATCAATAAAGCATTAAAAGGTCATGCTGTTAATGCAGCGAAAGTAGATAGAGAGAACAAGGCAGATAATAAAAGTTACTATAATAAATCCTTTGTCGAAACAAAGTATAACAATTTCGAAAAGCTATTAATAGTTTACACAGATGCGTTGTACTCTGGAGGAGTACATGCTAATTATTGGATAATTACTTATAACTTTGACTTGAGAACAGGGGATCGAATTATACTCTTGAAACCAATTGATTAGCATTACATATAATAAAGGGCAATTTCGAAATGTAGACTACGCCTTTACTTGACTGCTTATCGAGTACAATATCATACGTTTTGTCGTTCTGGAGATTTTTCAGTTTCTATATTTTTTGTTTTTCAATGACATCAAGATAATTTATATTCACTTGCAAGGTGTTGAGCAGTAACAAAATCAGGATTATCATTATTGGTCTCAGAGTCTGTAAAATAGTTTGTGTAAACTCCCAAATCTATTAAAATGGAAAGTAATAGAAAGGTTGGGGAGAATACATGGGACTTTGGACGAAAGAGCAA
>JAPSLU010000291.1 GCA_031180405.1 Bacillus sp. (in: firmicutes)
GGTTTTAGCATCCTAGCAGGTGCAATTTTAGCAGAAGCTCCTGAGACAGATATTGAGAAATTGAGAGAATTTTCTTATCATATTGGGATCGCTTTTCAAATCCGAGATGACATTTTGGATGTGGAGGGTAATCAAGAAAAGATCGGAAAGCCAGTGGGATCGGACACGATGAACGATAAAACTACATATCCATCTATTTTAACAATCCAAGGTGCTAAGGTTAAACTACAGGATCATATTATACAAGCAAAAGAAATATTACAGCATCTTTCTACTAAATCTATATTATTAGAACAAATATGTGATCTGATTGCCAAGCGAGATCATTGAATGTTACACAGTTAAACCGGTTCCATTATATGGTACCGGTTTTTTGTAGATAAATGAACCATGTGTTTCATTAGTCATTCAGTAGAGGGAATTAAAGTTTCAATGAAGTCTATATCGGTAATATTATACATAAAACATTGTAATCGTAGCTTTTTTATGGTAAGTTTTTTTTGCTTACTAAATGTTAACTGGACTTAATTAAATGTATTGACTTTCATAACCGTTTTAAATAAAGGCTGTTTTCGTATACTTTGTTGCTATTAGTAACTTGAAGTAAACAGCCCTATATCAAGTATAGTGGCATCTTTTCTTCCTAGAACCGTACCTTATATCTACAAAACAGTGTATTCTTATAGATAATTAGGTCAATTAGCAACAATCTTTCAGAAAAGAGCCTAAATAAAAGACTTTTACGTTAAAATAGATAGACAAGAATATAATAGAGATAAAAGAGAAACAAACTGAATTGAAAGTGAGTGATCCATTTGGATCTTCTATCCATTAAAGACCCAAAGTTTTTAAAAAAATTATCAAATAATGATCTTGAGAAGCTAAGTGCAGAGATTCGTAAATTTCTTATAGAAAAATTATCTGAAACAGGCGGACATATTGGCCCAAATTTAGGTGTAGTTGAATTAACAATTGCACTGCATAAAGTTTTCGACAGTCCGAAGGATAAATTTATTTGGGATGTAGGACATCAATCCTATGTACATAAAATTTTAACTGGACGAGCTGGTGACTTTGATACATTACGTCAATATCAAGGCTTATCAGGGTTTCCGAAGCGTGATGAAAGCCCTCATGATGTTTGGGAAACTGGTCATAGCTCTACTTCATTATCTGCTGCAATGGGAATGGTTATTGCTAGGGATATCAAGAAGACTAAAGAGCATATTATTCCCATAATTGGGGATGGTGCATTAACAGGTGGAATGGCTCTTGAAGCTCTTAACCACATAGGGCACGAAAAGAAAGATGTTATAGTTGTCCTAAATGATAATGAAATGTCAATTGCTCCAAATGTTGGTGCTCTCCATAATGTCCTTGGACGACTCAGAACGGCTGGAAAATACCACTGGGTAAAAGATGAGTTGGAATATTTGTTGAAGAAAATTCCAGCTGTAGGTGGGAAACTTGCATCAACAGCAGAGCGAGTAAAAGATAGCTTAAAATATATGCTAGTATCCGGAGTATTTTTTGAAGAACTTGGATTTACGTATTTAGGGCCTGTAGATGGTCATAATTATGACGATTTATTTGAAAATCTTCAATATGCTAAGAAGACATCTGGTCCGGTATTACTTCATGTTATTACAAAGAAGGGCAAAGGATATCAACCTGCAGAATCGGATACAATTGGTACTTGGCATGGAACAGGTCCTTACAAAATTGAGACAGGTGACTTTGTCAAGCCAAAGGTCATTGGACCAGCTTGGAGTAAGTTGGTAAGCGATACAGTTCAAAAAGTGGCTCGTGAGGATGAACGTATTGTTGCTATTACACCTGCAATGCCTGTTGGTTCAAAACTTGAAGCTTTTGCCCAGGAATTTCCCGATCGCATGTTTGATGTTGGAATTGCAGAACAGCATGCTACAACAATGGCAGCAGGGTTAGCAACCCAAAATATGAAGCCGTTCTTAGCTATTTATTCTACATTTCTTCAAAGAGCCTATGATCAAGTTCTTCACGATATATGTCGTCAAAACCTAAATGTTTTTATTGGTATAGATCGTGCTGGGCTTGTAGGTGCTGATGGTGAAACACATCAAGGTGTGTTTGATATTGCATTTTTACGTCATTTGCCTAATATGGTCATCATGATGGCAAAGGATGAAAATGAAGGACAACATTTAGTGAATACAGCGTTGAAATACGATGATGGACCAATTGCCCTTCGTTATGCGAGAGGAAATGGTATCGGTGTACCGATGGACGATAAACTTAAGGTGATACCAATTGGAACATGGGAAGTGTTGAGGGAAGGTAATGATGCAGTCATTTTAACATTTGGAACAACAATTGAAATGGCTATGGATGCTGCAGAAATTTTAGCTGGACAAGGGAAATCAGTTCGAGTCATAAATGCTCGTTTTATAAAACCTTTAGATGAGAACATGCTCCATGAAATATTTGCTGAAGAATTACCAATTTTAACAATTGAAGAAGCAGTATTACAAGGCGGGTTTGGAAGCTCGATTCTTGAATTTGCTCAAGAGCATCAATATATGAAAACTGTGATCACCCGCATAGGAATACCAGATAAATTTATTGAGCATGGTAGTGTTTCAAAATTACTTGAGGAAATAGGAATGACAACAGAAGAAGTTGTGAGACAATTAGAAACAATGATTCCTGAACAAGAGAAAAGAGTATTAAGATCATGAGTAGTAGTAAAAAAGAGCGACTAGATATTCTTTTAGTTGAAAATGGGTTATTTGAAACAAGAGAAAAAGCAAAAAGAGCGATTATGGCTGGTATTGTGTATGGCAATGAAGAAAGATTAGAAAAGCCGGGCGAAAAGGTTTCGAGGGATCTGGTGTTATCTGTAAAAGGTCAAACTCTACCATATGTAAGCCGTGGTGGATTGAAGCTTGAAAAGGCTATTAATGAATTTAATGTAGATGTTCAAGACAAAATTATGATTGACATTGGTTCCTCTACGGGTGGATTTACTGATTGTGCCCTCCAAAATGGTGCAAAGCTCTCTTATGCACTCGATGTAGGCTATAACCAGTTAGCATGGAAACTCCGTCAAGATGAGCGAGTAGTCGTGATGGAACGGACAAACTTTCGCTATGTGAAACCAGAGGATTTTGAAAAAGGAATGCCTGAATTTGCTTCAATTGATGTTTCGTTTATTTCATTAAGGTTAATATTTCCTGTACTTAAAACAATCCTTAAACCTAATAGCGATATAGTTGCCCTAGTAAAGCCTCAATTTGAAGCAGGTAAAGAGTTTGTTGGTAAAAAGGGGATTGTCAGAGATCCCTCCGTTCATGAGTATGTTTTAACTGAAATGCTCAATTTTGTTTTAAAGGAAGGTTATGATGTACATAATCTTTCATATTCCCCAATAACCGGCGGAGATGGAAATATTGAATTTCTACTTCACTTAAGGTGGGAAGGTGAGCAAGAAAAAGGAACAAATCACCTTGAAAAGACAGCAAACCAAATTGTTGATGAGGCTCATGCAACGTTAAAAGAAAAGAAACAAGCTGATAAACAGGAATAATAGTGTTTTTGCTATATTCCTGTTTTTTCAATGGATAACAATTTGTATATTCATGCAAAAATCTTGTGTTGAAATTGTTATGTGGTAACTCCAATTTGCATAGTTTTATGCATCATTTCCTCAATATGTTTGATTAAAACTGTACATTTAAAGGGTTTTAATATAAGATAAACAGTATAAACATACAGAGATGAAATGATTTGCTTCATTGCAAAAGGGGTGCCTATAATGAATAAAGGTCAGAGACATATAAAAATACGTGAAATCATCACGAATAATGATATTGAAACACAAGATGAATTGGTTGATTTATTAAAAGATATGGGCTTTAATGTAACACAAGCGACTGTTTCCCGTGATATTAAAGAGCTCCATTTAGTAAAGGTTCCAATGCTAGATGGCCGTTATAAATATAGCTTACCTGCTGATCAGCGTTTTAATCCGTTGCAAAAACTTAAAAGGGCTTTAATGGATGCCTTTGTAAAGATCGATTCAGCTGGACACATGCTTGTCATGAAAACTCTACCGGGTAATGCTAATGCAATTGGTGCATTAATAGATAATCTTGATTGGGATGAAGTATTAGGAACAATTTGTGGGGACGATACAATTCTTATAATTTGTAGATCACCACAGGATACAGAAACCATTACACAAAGATTTTTAGATATGCTTTAAGGCTTTTGTCGTAAATTTGTTACTTAAACTGTATAAGGTTGGTTAATTTGCGCTCAAGGATGCTCGCTTTACGTGGGGCGGCGGTGAGTCTCCTAAAAGCGCCAAGCGCTTGCTGGGTCTCACCTTTTGATGCTCCAACAAGGGCTACAAATATCTTTCTAATCAGTTTTATTCAAAGAACATCTTAAATAAACGATTTTTTAGAGAAAAGAGCCAATATAAAAAAGTAAAGAATAAAATAAGAGGTGGATTCTGTTTGTTAGCGGAATTATCAATAAAAAACTTTGCCATTATTGAGTCATTGACTGTTTCTTTTGAAAAAGGATTAACTGTTTTAACCGGTGAAACAGGTGCAGGGAAATCAATCATTATAGATGCCATTCATTTATTAGCAGGAGCGCGAGGATCATCTGAATTTGTTCGATATGGTGAAAAACGAGCAGAACTAGAAGCGCTTTTTCTTCTGGATGAGGAACAGCATCCTGTATATGATCGGTGTGAAGAATTTGGAATTGATATTAGTGACGGAATGATTATTCTTCGCAGAGATATGTCCTCCTCTGGAAAAAGTATATGTCGAATAAACGGCAAGTTAGTAACGATTGCTGTTTTAAGAGAAGTCGGGCAATTATTGGTTGATATACATGGACAACATGATAATCAAGAACTGATGAATGAAGATAATCATTTATCCTTGCTAGATCAATATGGCGGTAAAGAGATAAAGATAGCCCTAGATGCTTATTCAGAGCTTTATCACCGTTACGATGGATTAAAAAGAAAAATTACGCAGTTGTCCGAGAATGAACAAGAAATGGCTCATCGGTTAGATTTACTTCAGTTTCAATTAGAGGAAATCGAAAGCGCTAATTTGCAACCAAAAGAAGATGAACTTCTTCAAGTAGAAAAGCATCAAATCTCCAATTATGAAAAAGTCTATGACTCCTTACATAATAGCTATAATGCGTTACATGGAGAACAGAAAGGGTTAGACTGGATTGGACTTGGGATGAGTCATCTTGAAAATGTAAGTGGTATTAATTCTAAACTAAAAGAGTTGTCTGAAACAATTTCAAATGCTTATTATATGATTGAAGATCTTTCTTATGAACTTCGAAATGAATTAGATTCTCTTGAATTTGATCCAGAACGATTAAATTTTGTTGAGAGTCGATTGAATGAAATCAATCACTTAAAACGAAAATATGGACAATCTGTTGAAGAGATCTTAACATACTCAGCAAAAATTGAAGAAGAAATA
>JAPSLU010000018.1 GCA_031180405.1 Bacillus sp. (in: firmicutes)
GGAATAATATTCTCTCACTCTTTTCAAGCCATTTTGACCATATTCCTCTCGCTTATCATGATCCATGAGCAATGAGATAATTTCCTGTGCTAAATGATGAAAATGCATAACAGGAACAATACTGCCGGCACGTCCAAATGAGTCATTTGGTCCATATAATAATTCCGAGCAGCTTCCAACGTCTGTTGTAACAAATGGAATCCCCATAGCCAGACCTTCAAGTATGACAAGAGGCTGTCCTTCACTAATGCTTGATAAAACAAGAAGATCCAAAAAGGCCAAATACTCCTTCACATTCGCTTCTCCAGTGAACACAACATTTTTCAATTCCAGACTTTCGAGTAGATCCAAGCATTCCTCGTAATACTCTTCATCCTCATCAGTTGGACCTATGATATAAAAATGCGCATTTGGCAATGTTTCCTGCACAATAGCAAAGCTTTGAAGCATTGTTTTAATATCTTTAATTGGAACAACTCGTACAACCGCCCCCACATGGAGCCCTTCCTTTTCTCTTCGGCTTGCCACATCAAAACGGGTCAAATCAATTCCATTAGATATAACAGATGTTTTTGATTCTTGGCAGCCTAGTTCGATTTGAATTTCACGATTTTTTTCAAAGAGAGAGGTTACTTCATTTGCATATTCATAAGCACAATTTGATAGATTATAGAAATAATCAATCCATATATCCTTAAAATAACCTTTAATCCAGCTAGCCTTAATAATTTCTTCCTCACGCTCACGTGTATAAATACCATGCTCAGTCAAGATGTACGGCTTATTGTATTGATGCTTTGCTAATGCGCCTAACACACCTGCATAGCCTGTTGACACACCATGATAAAGATCAGCTTCAGGCAGCTTTTGATTCAAGCAAATAAACAATGGCAGCACCATTGAGCGTAGCGCCCAGAACATATCTGTAAACGGCACATGCATAAATCTTTCACTGCAAAGCTTATAAACAATATCAAAGAAATCTTTACTTGCGAGGAAATTGATTATGCTATCGATTCGGTCACTAACAAGCAAATCAAATAAGACAGGCCACTCAATGTTCGTTCCACCAATTAATGAAAAAAATGCATGCTTTTCCTCATCTGTCAAAAGATATCGTTTACCTGGCACAATATCCTCTGTGATCAGGGTATCGAGGTAGATGTCATAAATGTCTATAAGATTGGAGGGCGGGTTATACCGCCTTACTAGCGAGTTTTCTTTTTTTGCAGAGATGGAGATAATTAAAAACTCATGCTGCGGCATCTGTGTCATGAGCGATTGAATCCAACTTGAGACTCCACCTGTTACATATGGATAAGAACCTTCTGTTATTAAACAAATTTTCATAGACTACCCTTCCCACCCTATATGAAACGTTACTTCATTTGCTTCAATTAAATAAAGATTTGGACCAATTGTTGTGACCTCACAATTTTCATATGAGGTGACAGGACGATCAGATGTAAAGAAAAAATAGGCCGGTGCCTGAAGCTTGTTCACCTGAAAGTTAATTCCATCCTTTGTCCGCTCTTCATACACAATGATTTCCTCATAATTTTGAACGCTGCTCCATGTATCAGACAGTGTTTTACTTCTTAGCCAGGGGGCATCGTCTTTTAATTGCTTCTGATAGGATGCCAAGTCCTGTAATGCTGCCTCAGCATTAGTATGATGCAGTAAGGCTTGTGGTTCTATGGATTGTGAAACAAACCCAGCTGAAAATAGCCCGTTAAAGGCGATCCATTTGGCATAATCATTCATCGGGAACCCCTTTATCTGCTGGGGTAAAACGGCAATGCCCTCATCCACCATAAAAGGCTGCTCTACCTCCGCCAGAACAGCTTGTAGATCAGGAAAAATCTCCTTCACTATTTGCAAATTGGAAAGGGAATTATATTGGCTCACAGGAATATAGGATCGTATTTGATATCCAGGCAGAGCTTGCTCCATTAATGAGTGGGTAGCTTCAAACATTGACTGCACTTCTGCTTTTTCCATCCCGTTTGTTGGGAGCTGATTATACCCTCTTACCCCAAAATCTCCGCCCATACGAAGCAGTTCTCTCCCATAAATGACTGCATTTTCCTGTGTTTTAGCAAGATCTCCAGGATTTGTTTCTTCATGATCATTTCCTGAGGTCAAGACAAAAGAGGCTGTGTAATTCAAATCATATTTCGCCTCTAAGCGTTGCAGTTCAGCCCAAACTACATGGCGTAAATAATTTTCATTGGTCATGCTTGAATCCATCTTATTTCCACCTTGAACAGGTGACGGAAACCCTTCCAATGCTGTTACTTTCGCATTAATCACAGGGTATATAAAGGTTGGAACCATTAGCTGAATACCTTTTGTCAAAAGCCCTTTTTGTGAAGAATGTGACAGCATCGTTCCGTTAAAAAAGACAAAGCTTCCTTTACCATACGATGTCTCCCATAACAATGGCGTTCCATCGCTTGACCTAGCATACACAGATGCATCATTCCCAATCCTGACTGAAAGAGAGGAATTACGAATATTCTCTGAGGCAAAAACTTCATTGTGAGAAGCTTTTAAAAACGATTGTGTTAATTCGATTCCACTTGTCTCAATAAATGGACCGATTTCGACAATGCCCAGCTGCTGATAGATAGAAGATAAGCCGGCACCAGGTGAAGGTCTTGTCGCAAAGAAAATACTCCCCCCTGTTTTCACATAGGTTAGTAATGGCTGAATATCTGGAAGGTCATCAAGTTGTTCAGTTGCGACGATAATACCTTCATACTCTTTCGATGCTGTAAAATTTTGATTAACAGGCCTTGTTTCAACAACTTTGCCCTGCTGCTTGAGCTGCTTAGCTATTGTTTCCGCTAGTTCAGGCTGGTCTTCTCCTTCAAGAATCAAAAAGGAGGGCTGCTTATATTGTTCCTTGATCTTTCCTGCATCCTGTTGAACAACCGCCGCTTCCTGGGCTTCACTAAAGCTTCGAAAGGTCAAAAGAAAATCAGATCTGATTAATAGAAACACTATGCCAATCAAAGCAACTAAGCCCATCATGATATACACACTTTTTTCAATGGTAAAATTATTATTCATGTTCTTCTCCTTGTAACCAGAAACGGAGTTGGTTTAGCTTATCCGGAGATAGCTTAATATCAGTTGAGCGAAGCTGATTAATCATTCTCTGAAATTCTTTTTTATTCCTCATCTTATAATGGACATTCATTAAAGCAAAATAAGCCTCTTCTTCTTCAGGGAATAGGGAAAGAAATTGTTCAGCTGTCTCTAATGCAATGTGATACTCAGCAAGATAAAGAGCTGCTTCAATTTTCTCCTGATAGTATGTAGCATCACTTTTAGGTGCATGTTCAATTAAACGATCAATCGTTTGGATGTATTTATGAGTATATTTCCTGCGAGTTCGTTCATCTAAAAACTCAATTTTAATATAGTGCTTAATAAGAACCCGATAGGATTCAAGCAAAAATAGATCATTCTTGTTAGCCAACTGACCCTCTAGCTTACGCATCTCCTTCAATAAATCACTCTTCGCCTGCTGAATGGCAGTGGCTGCGTAATGAGATGTTTCAGAATCATCACTTTGCAGGGCAAGTTCAAGAGCATCTACATGCTGTAAAAATTCACCCTTTAATAAGTCAATCAACATTTTCCGCTTTGTTTTATTATCATTTAAAATGAGCGCATCATTAAACGGAATAATATTCGTTTCTTCTTCTATATCAGGTGATTTCAGCACAAAATCATCGTATTGCTCCCGACGAAGCAACCAGTCAGGCAGATCATCTTTTGAATACACTTTCTTCATCATCGCATAAATGAGAAAGATGCCAATGAATGGACATGAAAGTAAAATCACCAAACGCAATACTGTTCCTTTTCTTTTAAGAAAAAAAAGAATGACGATATAGATAGCAGCTAGTAAATAATAGGCAATGAACAGGCTACCTAACACGAAGAATTTCCTCCTTCTCATCAAGAACGGCCAAGATCCCATTCTTTTGAAGACGTCTCATAACGAATTTTGCTTCCTCAATGGTTGCATTTGAAAGAAGAATAAATAAATGCCCTTTTTCATCAAACCCTAAATGGTCATTCATTCTTAATAAAGAGCCAATGGATTGTAGATTCTCTATCGAATGGTCAACCGTTAAAACTTCAAGTTTCACTGTAGGAATATTGAGCTCTTGAAAAATCTTATGTTTATTTTCTAAAATTCGCTGGAAATAGTGTGGCCTTAAAACATTTGTCCCTTCGATAAAACGCTCTGTATTGATTTCGTTTACATATTCATAAGCCCGTGCAAGTGACGTACTGATCAGTCGCGTCACCACATCAATCATATTTCTATAGGAAAGCGTTAAGCGGTTGAATGGGATATCGTGACAAACAATGACCGCTATTGCTTCTTGCTGTTGAATAATTGGCGCGACAAAGAGAGGTTCATTTTCTATAAGATCAGTATTGTAATAGATTCTTTTATTTGATATTGCCTTATCAATTATTGAGCCTTGCTCTCGTTTCAGCGAAGCACCCGGTTGGAATGAGGCATCGGATGACTTTACCGCAAGTCTCATGTAACCACTTGGATGAACGAGATATATGGCAAAGTGACTGGCCTTCAACGTCCGTTCAAGAACATGAATAGCTCCGTTGAATAATGCTTCAGGCTCTAAATTATCCAGCTCTTTTACTGAGTCATAGACTTTTCCAATTCCATCATCCATCCGCAAAATTTGTTCCTTCATTTCTTCCTTTACTTGCAATGTATCTTCATAAATTGAGCTTAAAAACGTATACCTTGACTGTGACGCTGCTAGCTCGTCCTTCGTGAATTGAAGCTCAATTCTCCCTCTTTCTACTTTGTAGCTGACGATTAATCCTACAAGCAAATAAATCGTAAAGGTTGCAAGCAACGTATTATCCACAAATAACGAGGTCCATATCCGCCCTTGAGTTGCCATAAAGTATGCTTGTACACCTATTGCCAGAAAGGCAGAAACAACCATCTGCGTTTTTTCAAACAGTATGGCAGCTAGTAAAATATAGATAAGCCATATATCAACAGAATCAACAATTGGTGTGAGCAAAAATGACACTCCAAAAAAGATTGCAAACAAAGCAATATTTTCTAAGAACGGGAGAAACGGAATTCTTTTTTCCTTTCGTTCCCTTTTCAACTTTACAACTGTTGGTGTTGATTCTGTTTCTTCATAATATTGAAAGACCTTCTTCAGTCCTTCATCAAGACTGTACTTTGGAACCCAATCAAGGTCCCGCTTAATTTTCGAATTATCTAAAATTGATCGGCTAATATCACCCTGACGGCTATCAACATGCTGTATAACTGACATCGGATGAAGCTTACTCATTTCTTCAACTAGCTGATTAATGGTAACTTCGGTACCTGTTGATAGGTTATACACTCCAGATAGTTGACTCATTACTCCTCGATAAATGGCCTCGGCGACATCCCCTACATAGATAAAATCCCGCGTTTGCTCTCCATCGCCATGAATGGTAACAGGTCTCTCCTCAAGAAGTAGTTTTGTAAAGGTGGTAATAACACTACTTTCCTCACTAACATGCTGACGTGGCCCATATACATTAGAAAAACGATAAATAAGAGATGAAACACCGTACATTTCCTCCCATTTTTGACAGTATTGCTCACCTGTCCATTTATTTAGCCCGTACGGTGAAATAGGGTTTCCCAATTCTTCTTCCTTTAAAGGTAACTGCTGGTTATCCCCGTAAATTGCTGCAGAAGAACAAAAAACAAACTTCTTCACTTTGTATTTATGGGAAAGATTCAACATGTTAATTAAACCTAAAATATTTGTCGATGAATCTTCAACCGGTTCTGTCATCGACCTGTTCACATGTGTCTGTGCAGCACAATGAATGACAACATCGATACTATGTGTTTTAAAAAAAGCTTCACACTTCTCGTCCTTTATATCAGCGATTAATGCTTTATGACGAAAGGAAATATGGTCTTTTCGTCCAATTGATAGATTATCAATAATGAAGATAGAATGATTCTCCTTATAAAACCTCTCTGCCACAAAGGAACCAATAAATCCGTATCCTCCAGTAATTAAAATGTTCATGTTCTCGCCCTCTATTACGTTTTAAGGATCCTCATGTGATATCGTTATACTAGAATAGACAAAGATTAACATCACACAGTACTATCTCACTATTTTTCACAAGGTATAAAGGTGGTGTTTTACCTTAATAGTACTTTTAGAATCATTAAAACGAGACTATTTTCATCTATTTTATCAGCTACTTACTAATTAATATATGGTAAAATCCGATAGCATTCGACAAAGATGATGAAATTTTATTTCGATATAATATAATGCGTTTCTATTTATATAGTGTTTATAAGTATTCTAATTAAAACTTTATCTAATAACTAAGGTAGAGTGTTTTTTAAAAATAACATTTTCCAATAAAAAAATACGAGCCCTCTAAGGTGCTCGTATCTTGAATTATGAAGCATATACTTTTTTTATTTGAGAAATTATGTCTTCGATCATTTCATTTGTTGTAATGTCTGTTTTTGCTTCGCCTTTATCATAGGCACTTAATAGAATCTGTAACAGCTCTTCTTGTTTCAGCTGATTTTCTTTCATATTTTACGAATATCCTTTCTTTTTTACAATTTCAGACAATATGGGACTATTATACTTGCAAGCTTTTATATAGGCAAGTATTTTTGTGTATTTAAAAAAGGAAGCTCTTTTTGTCCCACAATAAAATTCTTCGAAACCATCTCCTCTTTTATATCCCCAATTGAATCTCGTCCCTAAACCTTTTTGTACGATTCGTTATGAGGTATAATAGAAGAATTAGGGTTTATTTAATGATTCCAATTATTTTCACTTAGATATATAGTATAGTGCCTGAACAAAAGGTGCTTGCTTTCATTGAAAGGAGTCCATTCATTATGCTTGGTCGGGAACTTAGTAAAGAACTTGTACTTGGTGCCGGTGAACAGATTAAACAGTTGCTTTCACATAAAGATGAAGAGAATCGGAATGTCGTGAAAAAGGGACTCATTTTATATCGTCAAGGCAGTATTTATAATGTGAGCACAACAAGTCATTCTGTTTCTGCAAAAGTACAGGATGTCACGAGTGTGCAGGTTGAGCTTGATCTAGAGGATTTTGTCATGAGCACATGCACATGTCCTGGCACGTCAATTTGTCGACACCAGCTTGCTGCTTTCCTATATGTATATGCTAGCGTTGACCGAGTCGGCACATTCGTTGACCTTTGGAAAGAGGAGAAGCCGATCGATGATGTGTTAAAACATGTTCGTAAGGCAAGCTCTCTGCTAAAGCCTGATAAGGATTACGAAGATTATTCACTAGCTAGCTGGCTTTCCTTTTTTGATCGTGAGTATGACGTCTGGTATGAAGAGGTGTCATCACCTAATCAGTTATTCCAAAGTCTTTTTCACCATTATTATTCTGCCCTTAAAAAGAAGGCACCTAAGTCTCCTGAAATGAGGCAATTTTTTATTGTTCAGGCTTCTGTTACCGTGTTTTTAAAAATATTACAGCTCATTAATGAGACGAAGCCAACAGACTATATGTTACAGCATATTATTTATCCGTATATTGATCAGTTAATCGATAATGTTCAGGTGGCAATCTCTGAAATGAAGCGCTATGCGTTGCCGTTTGCCCTTGATCCACTTTTAGTAGACAGTGTGGAACGTTTCCGTGAACTGCTTATTACAAGCAAGCATTATCAGTTTGAGCGGTCAAACCTCTATCAATTGCTTTGGATTGAGCTGCTTCGTCGCGATAAATTTATTTCCATAGAGCGTGAGTGGCTGGAGGAGCATCTTAAAGAGGAAACGAAAAAAGAGCCATCTTTTGCTGTTGAAATGGAAACAGCCCTGATGCATATGGATTTTCTTCAGTCTCGTGATGAGCAAATTTTTGAGACGTTGCGCACCAAATTAAGCCCATCTGCCCTGCCGTTTACCTTTCATTGGGTAGAGGATATTTTAAAGAAGAAAAACTGGAAGCGCCTTTCAGGTTGGGTATCATATATGATGGAGAGCTCAACGGAGTACATCAATAGTCCGCTACCTTTTGAGGAGAAAAGACAAGTCGTCCGCTATATGTTGCAGTTTATTAAAAAGTATTCGAGAGCAACAAACGACGAAAGGCTTTTTGAACGGGCGTGTCGGACAATGCTTCCGTTAAGCTATGCAGAATATCATGATTTCCTTTTAGATAAAGAGCAGTACAAAACTTGGATTGAGCTGCAAGCTCTGCTAGGATTTTCTCTTGACGAAATGGATACGTATGTATTAAAAGAGATTGAAAAACAAGAGCCAGGTGTGCTTTTGCCTCTTTATGTCCAAACCGTTCAGCACGAAATTAAAATGAAAACGCGGGAAAATTATAAAATGGCCGTGCGCTACTTAAAGCGAATTAAAGCACAGTACAAGAAGCTGAAGCGTGAAGAGGTATGGGAAAATTACATTTTACAGCTGGCTGAGGAACATAAACGACTTCGTGCTTTTAAGGAAGAGTTAAAGAAAGGGAAGCTGATTCATGATTAATACGGTTGAGATTGTTTTACATGCAGAACAAATTGAGAATAACCATTTTTATGTGTTTTGCACATCTGCTCATGATGAAACCCCTTTGGAAGTTAGCGAATTCGCGCGCTATCTTTTCACCTGGCATGAATCCTCCTTCTTTGGTACAAAGCTAGAGGATATTAGTTATATCGGACACCCCGCTGTTCAGCTTTCTCCATGGATGATGGTTGAGCTGCTCGGGAAAGAAACGTACAATTCCTTGGCAACCATTGAGCTTTCAGATGATGCTGACCGATTAGCGAATATCGCTCATACGATTTACGAGTTGATCGAAAATGGAGAGTATCTACCTGATTTTGAGGCCTGGAAAAATGGAATCACACGGTTTAAAGATGCTGGCAATCACCTTGAAGGCTTTGCCTTAGAGTGGTTTTCCGCTGCAATAACAGACTTAATTGAACATGATCACATTCTACGTGACGCCTGGGCAGATATTATCAACACTTACCCTGTACTATCAACCTTTCAAGGGCATTTTATTGATGAAGCTGATTTTCTGGAAAAGATCGGCTGGCATAAGGATGACACTCCTTTTACAGTTGGCTTACGCTTAAATGAGCCTGAAACAGACACAGATGAATGGCAGCTTGAAATTATTCTGCGAAGCAAGGAAAATCTCGATTCCTTAATTCATTATCAAGGTAAGAGTGATCTTCCGAAAAAATGGAGTCCCTTTTTAGAGAAGATTGAACGCGAGCAGGAGCGCTTTGCGGAAATCGTTCCATGGCTAAGCTTTGAAACAGGTACAACGTATGTAACTGAGGATGAAGCGTGGATGTTTTTAACAGATGCGAGTGAAACATTGATTAACATGGGAGTTGAAATTCTCCTTCCATCTTGGTGGCAGGTTGTCAAAGACTCGCAGTTAATGTTAAAGGCAAAGGTTTCTTCTTCCCCTCGTGGACAATCCTTTGTTGGCATGAATTCACTTATTGATTTTAACTGGCGCTTTGCGACAAATGGAGTGGAAATGAGTGAAGAGGAATTTCTTGAGCTTGTTTCAAAGCAGCGTCGCTTAGTAAACTTCAGAGGTCAATGGATTAAGTTAGATCCTGCTTTTATTAAACAAGTACAGGCAATTTTAAAGAAAGCTGATCGCGAGGGCATGCATCTATCAGATATTCTTCATCAAGAATTAAATGCGAGAGATATCGATGAAGACACTGATGACATAATGGATACACGTGCATTTGCAAATATTCAAATTGAGCTCAATCAGCAAATGAAAGGGTTGCTTCGTAAGCTAACAGATACTACTGAGCTGCCGACACACACGGTTCCAGATGATTTTCTTGGTACTTTACGACCCTATCAGCAAAACGGTGTTGATTGGCTATTATTTTTACGAAGTGTGGCGTTCGGCGCTTGCTTGGCCGATGATATGGGATTAGGAAAAACCATTCAAATGATCGCCTATTTTTCTTATGTAAAGGAAACAGAGAAGCCGGAGCATCCAGCATTAATTATTGCACCAACATCTGTGCTTGGAAACTGGCAAAAGGAATTTGAAAAATTTGCGCCGCATCTTCGTGTGAAGCTTCATTACGGACCGAATCGAGCCAAGGAAGAGAAATTCGCAGAGGCTATTCAGAATTATGATGTTGTTATTACATCATACGGGCTCTCACATGCTGACCATGAGGAAATCTCTTCTATTAACTGGAGTACGATTTGCCTTGATGAAGCACAAAATATTAAAAATGCGCATACGAAGCAGTCTAGAGCGATCCGCAAATTACGCGGACAGCATCATATTGCCTTAACAGGTACGCCGATGGAAAATCGTTTAACAGAGCTTTGGTCAATTTATGATTTTCTCAATCATGGTTATTTAGGAAGCTTGCACAGCTTTCATAAACGTTATGTGTTACCGATTGAAAAAGATCGAAATATTGAGCAAATTGAACAGCTCCAGCGTTATATAAAGCCGTTTTTACTAAGACGAACAAAACGTGATGAGCAGGTCGCCTTAAATCTACCTGAAAAGCAAGAGCAAAAGGAGTACATCCCGCTTTCAATCGAACAGGCTTCACTGTATGAGCAGCTTGTGAAGGATACGTTCGAACAGGTGAATTCCTTAGCTGGGATGCAGCGAAAAGCCCTTATCTTGAAAATGTTAGGAAAGCTAAAGCAAATTTGCAACCATCCTGCCCTTTATTTAAAGGAGCAACAGCCTAAGCAGCTTGTCACACGCTCTCATAAAATTGAAAAGCTACTAGAATTAACTACTTCCATTCGTGAGCAACAGGAAAGCTGTCTAATTTTCACTCAGTATATTGGTATGGGCGAAATGATGAAGACTTTACTTGAAAAGGAATTTGGCGAGAAGGTTCTTTTCTTAAATGGAAGCGTGATGAAGTCAGAACGTGACCGCATGGTGGAATCCTTCCAACGTAAGGAATTTCCATTCTTAATTCTGTCCTTAAAAGCTGGTGGAACAGGATTAAACTTAACGGCAGCTAACCATGTTATCCACTATGATCGCTGGTGGAATCCCGCAGTTGAAAATCAAGCAACAGACCGCGCCTACCGAATTGGTCAGGACCGATTTGTACATGTTCATAAACTCATCACAACCGGAACTATTGAGGAGAAAATCGATGAAATGCTTGAGAAAAAACAATCGTTAAACGACGAAATTATTCAAAGTGAAAACTGGATCACAGAGCTTTCATCAGACGAGCTTGAAGAGCTCTTTACCTTATCTATGAGTTAGGAAGGGGTTTGTGTATGGCGGCAAAACAGAAGGCTAAGAAAAAAGCAGAAGAAAAAAAAGCCCCACAGTGGGAGAAGCTTGTAAAGTTAATTGAAAAAAAGGTTTCGAAGTAAGGCGACAGTTTCGGCTGTCGTTTTTTTGTCCCTTTTAAACCCTTAGCCTCTCTTCAATCATATTTATCTTCGTATCGTGTATCCCTACTTTCGAACTCAAAAACATCAGACCTGATTTTACATCATTCAAATCCCGATGCTGTTCAAGCTCTGACTCAATTTTCACAAAGTGACTTCTAAATTCAGAGGCCATATCTTCCACTTTCGTCTCTAGGTTGTCCATTCGTGTTTCTAAACTGTCCATACGTATTTCTAGGCTGTCTATTCGAGTTTCTATCCGAGATAGACCATCCTTTACGTCAGTAACATCTTTTGAAAGATAATCCAATTTTTTGTCAAAGTGATTCATTTTTTTGTCAAAGTGATCCATAAATCCCTTCAATATCTCTTCCATTCCTTCCACCTCCTATCTATTTTTCATTATACCACCTCTTGATTAAAAAATCGGCTGATCACCGATTATTCCTCAAGCAATCAGCCTTCCAAAATGAGGTCTTAAGGGGATACCATTGATTTTTTCTCACGAAGAGAGGTTGGGGAAACAGTTAATTTTCTTGCTCAACTAATTCACGTGGCTTACCACTCATGAAGCGTACTGAATCAGCCACAACTTCTGTAACATATACACGAATTTTTTCTGCATTTTCATAGCTGCGAGTTTGGATGCGGCCTGTGACACCAACAACTGACCCTTTACGGCAATAATTCGCCGTATTTTCTGCAGTTCGTCTCCAAACGGAACAATTAACAAAATCTGTTTCGATTTCTCCAGCAGCATTTTTAAAGTTCCGACTAACAGCAAGCGTAATATTTGCAACAGGTGCACCATCTGCTGTATACCGGATTTCCGGATCCCTTGTGAGACGACCGACTAAAATGATTTGATTGATCACCTCTAACCTCCTTTCCATTCATGTACACCCATATTGTATAGGATGAAACAAGATTGGAAAAATGAGTAAAATAGAATTTTATTTACAACAGTGATTAAGAAACTACATTTTCTTAGAGACAGAAATACGATTTTTATTTAAAACTAAATATGATTGTGCTAAATTACTATTTTTTAGAAAGGTTGATCTGATAATCGTTGTAGGGAGTTAACAAGAAATGAAAAATGATTTTCACCTGTGAAGCTTATACTTTGAAGAATATGTTGAAAGGCCTTGGATTGATTGAATCGGGTAAGAGGAGTGTCTATGTAAATTTGTTCATCCTCTTTCCAAGTAAAATATTGAATAGACAAGTCACGCTGTTTAAGCTGAAATATGATTCGCAGCATACTCTTTTGATCTAATGCTTCATACCGAATATCAACTGTTGCTTGAATCGGAACACGGAAATGATGATAGTTATTTGTTCCTACTTTATGATCTCCTACTCTTAAGACGACTAGATCCTCTGTAAGATTTTTCTTCACCTGAAGTGAATGGTTCGTATTCTGTTGCAGATAAATTGACTTCAGCTTATATTCATTCATTTTTTACCCTCTTTTCTTCTATGATTATCCGTCAGTCCTCTGTAAGTATATTCCATTATTATACATTACTAAATTTTAGTAATTTTTATATGCCGTGAAATTTGGCGAAAAACAGGGAAAAAACGCGGTTCGCCTCTACCTTTCGCTATATTTTTTGGATATGCTTAAATTAAGTCTAAATATCTATTTTTGTACAGAATATGAACATTCTCCATTATGTTTTGGATTAGAACATTTCAACTTCTTATTCTCCTTTACGATTACAGTAAGCTTGGAGAAGGGAATTGTGGTTCAATGAGAGAGTTAGAAAAGTTTCAAATGAATCTTAAATTTTATCGTGAGCAAAATGGTTGGTCACAGGAGCAGTTAGCGGAGAGAATCAATGTTTCCAGGCCAGTCATCACTCGCCTTGAAACCGGTGAACAGGCTCCCGATCTATCTTACTTACTGTCATTAAGCCATGCTTTTCATGTGAGTATTGACCATCTAATCGGTCGTGATGAACAAACGAATGAATATTTATACGAAGTCTATGGTAAGTATCAGGCTGATAACTCAGTCTCTCAAGTCATAGATTATTTAATAAAAAATCCAAAAATGACGCATAGCTTACATCAGCTCCTACAAGTAAAAACAAAGCATCGTAAGCTGATCGAGGATACACTTATAAAGGTTATTGAAAATTCAACGAGGATTTCCGAATAAACCTTGCCCGGCATTTCTTTGTTCTATTGAGCTTGTGATATACTAAGGGAAAATGCGCTAGCGAGGATGATAGTGATGAAAACGTTCAAGCTTGTCGGCTTAAAAATTGATGAACCACCTACTAGGGAAAAAGAGATTCCTTTACTAGACGGCCTTGTTATTAACAAAGAAGATGGAGAAAATTCATGGCTAATTGAGGCCTTAATACCAAAAGAGTTCTTAGCTTATTTTGAAGAACATAAAGAAACGAATGCAAAATTAAGGGTGTTTGTTACGATTTCAAAACCGAGCAATGCACCCGCGCAAATTGCCGCTATTGTTAATACAATCACCATCCTTGATGGGTCAATCTCTATTTTATTAATTGGACGCTTATTAACCTCAAGACCTCTACATAACCCTGAAGACCTGCTGCAATCATTAATGGAGCAAGGTTTGACTGGAAATTCATTGATGGAGGCTTTTAAGGCTAATATTCAGCAACGGAAAGAAATGACAAAGTTGTAGAAGCTGCTTGGATGGCAGCTTTTTTTGTTTTGTCCATCAATAAAAAAGACTAACAAAACCAAAGGTTGAGTTAGCCTTTAATTTAGATAATAGCTGATTATCAACTATTCGTTTTTGTTATTTTCCTCAGTACCACCGTTGTTGCCTTCTTCTGTACCTGTGTTATTACCTTCTTCTGTCATCTCTTCGCCCTCTTGATTGCCTTCCTCGAGCATGTTTTCGCCCTCTTGATTGCCATCTTCGAGCATGTTTTCACCCTCATCGGCGCCTTCTTCTAATGTATTTCCACCTTGATCAAGGCCTTCTTCAACGTTTTCTTCAACTGATTCATTTTCAGTTGTATCTTCTGGTGGTGCTGGATCTTCATCATCAGCAGTACATCCAGTAACAAGCATTGCTGCAAGAAGGGAACCAGATAAAGTTAATAACCATTTTTTTCTCATAATCATTGCTCCTTTCAAATTGACCTTATCTTATTTTTGAAACCGGTCTTTGATTATGTTTCCCGACTCATTTATTTTCATTCATACTGTCGCCTCTTTTTCACCTTCATCTCCTCTTTGCTTTTCACTTCAAATAGTCCATTCATCACCTAAAGATGCAAAAAATCCTTCATGGAAACCATGAAGGACTTTTTATGGATTACGCTACCATAGAACGCTTATTTAAGCTTCTTTTTTCTCGCCTAATGCAAACATGATTTCTGTTTCACACGCTACTTCTCCATCAACTGTTGCGATGGCTTTTCCTTTACCAAGTGAGCCTCGTAGTCGAGTAATTTCAACCTCGAGACGAAGTTGATCTCCTGGTTTTACTTGTCTTTTGAAACGACAGTTATCAATTCCAGCAAAAAAGGCTAGTCTTCCGCGGTTTTCTTCCTTTTTTAAAATCGCAACAGCTCCAACTTGTGCTAACGCTTCTACAATTAACACACCTGGCATAACTGGGTAATCAGGGAAGTGTCCATTAAAAAATTCTTCATTTGCTGATACATTTTTTATTCCAACCGCTTTTGTCCCTTCATCTACCTCTAAAATACGATCAACAAGTAAAAATGGATAACGATGAGGAATGATTTCTTTGATTTCATTAATATCTAACATATGTATATGTCTCCTTTTCATGCTTTATTTACATGCTTGTATAGTATGTACGACAAAAGGAAGGCTTTCACCTTCCTTTAGCAAAGTATATAGTGAACATTATTGTTTTTCAACTAAGTCAATAATATGTTGCCAAGTAGACTTATCAAGAGCCTCTCCAGGATTTCCATCTCCGATGACTCCGTAACCGACGATAAGACCAACTAATAAGCTTAACACCATAAATAAGAGGACTAGAACCATTCGTAACCAAATTGGGATAAGGCGAATACGAAATCTTATCTTTTCAGTTTGTTGGTCATTTTTCCCTTTATTCTTTTCTTTATTTTTCTCTGCTTGTTTTTTCGCTTTTTTCACTTCTTCTCGACTGATCGCTTTCGTCGTTTCTTTTGCTACCAATAGACTAAACTCCTATCTTACGCCGTTAATTAATCCCAGCATTTGGTCGCCAAGTGTAATGGACTTTGCGTTCAATTGATATGAGCGCTGTGAGATCATTAAATCGGTCATTTCCTTTGATAAATCAACATTGGACATTTCAAGTGCACCCTGTTGCATAGACACCTCTCCACGCTGTTGATCCTGTAAAAAGGTTAATACTTCATCTATCTGAACATCACCTAGATCTTTTAGTCCATAAAGATTATTCCCATTTTGAACCAACATTTGAGGGCGATCTACTCGAACAACACCTAACTCAAACACTTGAGGCTGACCATTTTCATCTCTTGGAACAGCAGTAATCGTCCCATCATTCGAGATGTTCAGCTCTTTAAATGTATCGTTAAATCGAATTGGATTTTGATTTTCATCAAGGACAAGATTTCCCCCTGCTGTTGAAAGGAGAAGTTGGTTACTTCCATCAGTTGCAGGTGATAAATAAAGAGCACCGTCCCGAGTGTAATTAATTTGCCCATTCACATCAATTTGTAAAAACTGTTCCGGGGAGGTAAAAGCAATATCAAGCGATCTGCTTGTTTGTTTAATACTTCCTTGCGTAAAAACAAGGTCTTTATTTAGTCTTGCTCCTGTTCCTTGTCTAATGCCAAGCTCGGCACCAAATCGCTCTTCTTCTCTTTCTTCCAATGCGTTCCCTTGATTGTTAAACTGTTGACGAACGAGCTCAGAAAAAGAGGTTTCCGTTCTTTTATAGCTTTGCGTATCAATGTTTGCTAAGTTATGGCCAATTTGATCAAGCTGTTTTTGAAGTTGGCCCATCGTATTAGTCGCTGTAATCATTGAGCGTAACATGTGTTATTTCCCCCTATTTAGAAATGCACAAGCGTTTTAAACAGCCTAGGGCAAATAAAAAGATTTAGAATAGAAGGCGTTCTTTGCCTCAATAATCCCAAATTGGCTAGGCACTTACGCTGGACACCAAAACTAAGTTTATGATAAGCGGCCAATCTCGTTTGCGGCCTTCTCCATACTTTTGTCATATGCTTGCAAAACCTTTTGATTTGCTTCAAAGGAGCGGTAGGCTGTCATCATATCTGTATATGTTCGTCCAACATCAACCGTGGAGTTTTCCAAATAGTTTTGTTTTAAACTATATTGAATGTTGCCGTTATTTATTGCAGTTGGTAATGCCTGTTCGTCGGCTGTACGGAAGATTCCATTTCCCTCTTTAACAAGATTACGCACATCTTCTGCGAGGCGAACATCAATTTGAGCAACGAATTCACCATCAGCTAAAACGTCCCCATCCTCTGTTACTTTAAAATTACTTGATTGAATAGAGATTGGTTGCCCCGTTGTTGATAAGACCTGATTCCCATCTGCTAAAAGGAAGCCATTATTATCTAATGTAAAATGCCCATTACGTGTATAGCGTTCTTGGCCAGCTACGTTTTGAACGGCAAAGTATAAAGACCCTTTTACATTTGTTTCCGGGTTTAACGGCACATTTTCTTCCACCAATGCAATATCTGTGACCAAGCCTGTTTCTTTCAGTTCACCTTGTCTGTTATTGCTTTTTAATTCTTGCAAATAAACCCCTGTATTGATTGAGCCCACTGGTCTAACTCCAGGTATATTTATCCCATTGCCAACTGGAAGTGTTGTGTTCTCCATTTGTTGCAACAACATTTCTGGAAAAGCACGAATTGCCGATTGGTCTGCTTTATATCCGGCTGTTGCGGAGTTCGCCATATTATTTGATAGCATTTCAGTACGACGCTGCTGAGTAAGCATCCCTGCAGTTGCTGTGTAAAACCCTCTTAGCATGTCTACACCTACCTTAACCGTTTTTCCGATCAACTGAATTCTTTCGACAGAATTCCCTATTATTCATTATAAAGGAGAACGACTGTTTTCTCATTACATTTTTTCATATTTTGGTTACTAGATTTTAGGAAAAACATTAATAAAGAAGGATATCGGCCAATCCAGGTAATTATCAGTCTTTTAAAGACTTATCAACAGAACGCCATAAAAAAAAGAACCTGCACGAGTCAGGCTCTTATCATGTATTAACCAAATTTTTTGCGTGGTAGTTTATCCATGTTGTCTAGCATAATTCCCGTTCCAATTGCAACACAGTCCATTGGTGCTTCTGCAACTAAAACTGGTACTTTCAGTTCTTCAGCTAAAAGCTGATCTAAACCATTTAGAAGGGCTCCACCGCCGGTTAAAATAACTCCGCGGTCAATGATGTCTGCTGAAAGCTCAGGAGGAGTACGTTCTAAGACACTTTTAGCAGCTTGTACAATGGCAGCAACTGGTTCACGAAGTGCAGATTCCACTTCTGTAGAATTAACTGTAATCGTGCGAGGCAAACCTGTTACCATGTCACGACCACGAATATTAATTTCTTCATAACGTGCGCCTGGGAATACCGTTGCAACATTAATTTTAATATCTTCAGCTGTACGTTCACCGATTAATAGCTTGTACTCTTTTTTAATGTAATTCAAAATTTCATTATCAAACTTGTCCCCAGCCATTTTAATGGAAGAGGCGGTGACAATATCGCCCATTGATAACACAGCGACATCCGTAGTTCCACCGCCAATATCAACTACCATGTTTCCATAAGGTTGGAAGATGTCCATACCAGCACCAATCGCTGCTACCTTCGGCTCTTCCTCAAGGAATACATTTTTTCCGCCGCTTTTTTCAGCAGCTTCTCTGATCGCTTTTTGCTCAACAGAAGTAATGTTTGTTGGGCAGCAAATCAACATACGAGGCTTAGAGAGCAAGCCTTTTACATTCAACTTATTAATAAAGTGCTTAAGCATTGCTTCAGTTACTTCAAAGTCTGCAATAACGCCATCTTTTAATGGACGAATTGCAACAATATTCCCAGGAGTACGTCCTACCATACGTCTTGCTTCTTCACCAACGGCAAGAACCCTACCTGTATTTTTATCTAGGGCCACAACGGAAGGCTCATTTAACACAATACCTTTTCCTTTTACATGAATAAGTACATTAGCTGTACCAAGATCTATACCAATATCCCTTGCAAACATTCTATCTATATCCTCCTTGCAAATCTTCATATCCGGAATACTAACCTAATTAAATATTGTATCATAAATCAGCAAAAATAGTATGATTTTGTAAAATTATTTCAGGTAAGTATGTGGGAATTTGTCGATTTGCTTAAGTATAGATAGAAATTCATTTATTTCACTGGCTCTTCCTCTAAAATCTCGTCCTTCTTGTATTTAAGCTTTGTTGCTTCTCCACCACGTAAATGCCTAATTGATTTATGGTAATCAAGTATTTCCTTTACTTCATTCGCAAGATCAGGGTTGATTTCAGGTAACCTTTCCGTTAAATCTTTGTGGACGGTACTTTTGGAAACTCCAAACTCCTTCGCAATGACGCGAACAGTTTTCTTTGTCTCCACGATATACTTCCCAATCTTGATTGTGCGTTCTTTGATGTAATCGTGCACACCACTCGACCTCCCTAATATGGATGTGAGAAGTGTGAAATGAGACTCGCATACCAAGACACTTTGGCTGAAATTCTCTTAGATGATCGTATGTTGCCTCTTTTACAGCGATTATAAATTACACTCACGATCCCTCACCTCAAACACTCTCTTTGATAGGTTTGTAACATTTTATTAGCTTGGATTAAGATATATGCTAGAAAAGTCAAGTGGGACAAGGGTTTATTTATTTTTTTTAATAATTCATGGGTTTTCAAGAAGAAAATTGTGGTTTTAGTCATAATTTCATCAGTTGAATTTATTATTTTGTGAGATTTATTTCCCGAGAAATTTGTCGAGAAATCATAGAACGATGAGGAACACACTCTATTAGTCTATTTAGTGAGAGGGGCTAATATGTCTACTTTTTTGAGGGACAGGGGACAGGTACTTTGTCCCACAACATGGAAAGGGACAAGGTACCTGTCCCCTTGTCCCTTTATTTATCTATCCAAACTTCCCCATCCTTATATGTCATTTGCTCTGGATAACGTAAATTCAAGACCTCTTCCTGCGTTTCAATGGAAGGAGCCTTTGTAGCTAATGACACGATTACGTTTGTTAGAATGGCTGCTGCGGCGCCAAACACACCCGCACCTGTGTCAATGATCCCCGCAATGGTAAAGCCGCCATATTTAGCCGCGAAAATATAGATGAGTGTTACAGTTAAACCAACAAGCATCCCTGAGATAACACCCTGCGTGTTTGAGCGTTTCCACCACACCCCTATGAGTAATGCAGGGAAGAATGTTCCAGACGCTAAAGCAAAGGCCCAGGCGACGATCTGTGTAATTGCTCCCGGTGGATTTAATGCGATTAGTCCAGCCAATAAAGTGGCAACGACAATTGACCAACGTGCAACAGCTAAGCGGTTCTTTTCCGAAGCATTTGGCTTCATCACACGATAGTAAATATCATGGGCAAAAGAAGAAGAAATGGCTATCATTAATCCGCCAGCTGTTGAAAGTGCGGCAGCCATAGCGCCAGCTGCAACGAGACCGATTACAAACAACCCCAAGTTGGCAATTTCCGGTGTCGCCATAACGACGATATCATTTGAAATGATTAATTCACTCCATTGTAATATTCCGTCACTGTTTCCATCAGCAATTTGAAGCTTTCCTGTATTCACCCATGTTTCTGTCCAGGCAGGAAGCTCTGATAACTTTTTCCCAGCCACTTGAGTCATTAAAATGAAACGGGAGAACGCTGCGTATGCTGGTGCTGATAAATATAAAAGTCCAATAAAGAGAATGGCCCAGGCACCAGACCATCTTGCCGCTTTCATTGTCGATACCGTGTAAAACCGTACGATAACGTGTGGTAACCCTGCAGTTCCTGCCATCAATGTAAACATAAGGGCTAAAAACTGCCATTTCGTTCCGTTCGTAAATGGCGCAAAGTATTCAGAGATCCCGAGCTGTCGATCTAACTCACCCATTTCCTCAACAATTTTTCCGTAGGATAACCATGGAGCAGGGTTTCCTGTAATTTGTAATGACATAAAAATAACAGGAATTAGATATGCGATAATAAGGATAATATATTGAGCAACCTGTGTCCAAGTAATCCCCTTCATCCCACCAAAGGCTGCATAAAAGGCGATAAGAACCACACCAATCATCGTTCCTAGCTTTGCATCGATTTCAAAAAGGCGCCCAATGACAACACCGGAACCAGACAGCTGTCCAATTGAATAAGTGAAGCTAATAATAATCGTACAAACAGCTGCGATGACGCGTGCTGTATGACTGTTATATCGGTCTCCAATAAATTCAGGAACCGTGTACCGGCCGTATTTGCGCAGCTGTGGGGCTAATAAGAAGGTTAAGAGCAGGTATCCCCCTGTCCATCCCATAATATAAGCCAGTCCATCATAACCAAGCAGCATGATCGTTCCAGCCATTCCTATGAATGAGGCTGCACTCATCCAGTCCGCTCCAATGGCCATCCCGTTAAAAATTGGTGGAACTCCGCGACCTGCGACATAAAAGTCTGACGTTTCTTTGGCTGTATTGTAGATAGCAATTCCAATATATAAAGCGAAAGTTAGTAAAATAATTGCTAGAGAAACAATAAACTGAGCGTCCAATGAAATTCCCCCTTTTTTAAAATGAGCACTCCCCTATGTACTCAAGGTGTCACCTTATTGTTAGTGCCTTTAATGATCTAATGTTTTTCCAGCGCTAAGCTGTTCATTTTTCGATTCATCAATTCCATACTTTTTATCGATTGAATCACTAACCTTCGCGTTAATAAATAATAAAAGAATAAAGACAACAACAGCGCCCTGTGCTCCCATAAAATAGTGAAACGGAAAGCCATTAATTGTGATACCGCTAAAAAATTCAGCAAATAACACAACACCAAAGGATGAAATACCTCCGATAAGTAAATAGATCACAATATTTCTTGTTCTTTCCTTAAAATAAGCATCCGCTACTTTTTTATCAATTTTTTTCATAAAGCACCTCCGGATTAGAAAATGATCACTCGGAACCTTAAGACAGACTGAAAATGAATTTTATCGTTTCAACAAATGGTGCAGGTACTAGTGCAATTTGAACAATGAAGTAAATAAGTAGTGTCAAAACTGGGATGAGTAAAAATTGAGGCTTCTTTCTCCTTAAACAAAGTACAAGGCTAACTAATGTTAAAGCGAGCATTAAGAATAATGTCATCATAATTGATTGCCCCCCTTCGAAAAATAATGTAAGCGTTATCATTTAATGTTATACTTAATACACCTCCCGGGAGCCTTAACATGTTTTATTATGAATGCAAATACACTAATCGGTCAATAAAAAACCTGAAAACTCCCTGAACTTTCTCTCGACACTTTTTTTGGCAGGGACGGAGGGACAGGTACCTTGTCCCAGCTAAAATTTATTGTTACATTTAAAGCACGATAAACATGAATAAAGCGAACTCTATGTTGTTTTCTACGCTATCTCTCACTGTAATTGTTATTTATTTTTGTCGCTTATAGACCAGTCAGGTGATGGACTTGTTGCTTATAACCTTGTTCCTATTGCAAAAAAATAAACTTCATAACGTTTAAGGGCTTAGCAATTTCCAATCCATTGAAAAAGGGACAAGGTACCTGTCCCCTTGTCCCTAAATCTTATGAATTTGTTGTGCTAGTAGAAGCTTCTGGCTGAGTAGTATCTTCTTTACCCTCAGTTTGCCCTTTTTCAGCGTCTTTATCTGATTCTGGAGATTCCTCAGATTTTTCAGCATCCTCTTTTGGAGCTTCTTCTTCTGCTGGAGCTTCTTCAGTTTCACCTTCACCTGCTGGAGCTTCTTCGCTTACTTCTTCTTCTGTCGCTTCTTCTTGAGCTTCCTCTTCAATGGACGTTACCGGCTTGTCCATATATGTTAGAGGGTTTACAGCTTTACCTGCTTGACGAATTTCAAAGTGTACATGGTTGCCATCTTCTTCGTTATAAAGACTTTCACCAGATTTACCGATTAATTCGTTTTGTTCTACTTTATCACCAGCTTCTACACTTACTTCAGCTAATGATTGGTATACTGTTACTACATCGTTCTCGTGCTCAATTTCTACAACAAAGCCTAAGATTGGATCTTTTTCAGCTTTTGTTACAGTACCACTAAGTGATGCGACAACATCGAATTGCTTTTGATCTTCTCTTGCGATGTCAATTCCTTTGTTCATTCTATACGTATTGTTATAGAATACAAGTGCTGCTTCTTGCTCTTCTGTTGTTGCATTTGGATCATAAAACTTTTTCACAACGGATACTGCTTCTGGATCTACAGCAGGCATTGCAAAGTTTTCTTTTGTTGCATTTACTTCTACTGCCTCTGGCTCATTTAATGCAATGTCATCTTGATTATTTTGCAGGTCCTCTGCTACATTGTTGCTGATGTTTTGGTACCATAAAACTGCTGTAAGGATAACTGCTGCACTCATTAGGTAGATTGCCGGAAATACCCAACGTTTTCTAAAAAATTGTTGAACTTTTGTGTTTTGAGAAGTACGTTTCTTTTCTTCCTCTCTCATTCTATCATCACCTCAGAAATCAGTCTGAACAGATTATCTGAATTATATACACATTCTTAAAAAATTTTTTTAAATTTTAGTTTGTGCAATGTTTATAATAATATGTATGCATTTGGAAAATTTTTAAATAGCATTGCAAAAAGGAGAATTTTTTATATGAAAAAAGTCATCTTAACCCTGTTACCAATCCTTTATATGAGTCTCATCTGGACGTTATCAAGCTTTCCTGCTGATGCTATAGTCGATACACAACTTTCCTTTGATGCCTTAGTAAAGGAATCACTGCATCTTATTGAATTTGCAATTCTTTACTGGTTAATCGTATTTGCGTTTATGGCTCATGGTAAATGGACAGAGAAAGCGAGTATGATTGCAGCGGTTATTTCTATACTTTATGGACTAACTGATGAAATACACCAATCCTTTGTACCGGCACGCTCTGCAACGGTCATTGATTTTGTCAAAGATACAATTGGTGTAGCGGTTTCGTATTGGATTGCGAAAAGGAAATTTTTTTCAGAGTGATTTTTAGATCGGTGAAAGCAAAAAAGGAGCCAAATAAGCTCCTTTTTTACTGTTTTGCTGTATACTTCGATAAAAATGGTTCAGCTGCTGATACTTCTGTTCCACTATAGTAATAAGAAACGATTTCCTCATACTTTTTGCCCGCTTCTGCCATAAAGTTTGCACCGTATTGACTCATTCCTACCCCATGACCAAAGCCTTTTGTTTCGATTACTACCGAGTCTCCCTTGATTTCCCAAGTGAAATCAGTTGATCTTAGATCGAGCTCTTCTCTAATTTCTCTTCCAGTAAATTGCTTACCATTGATTTCAACCTTCGCAACACGTTTACCTGGAGTTAGCTCAGTTATTTTACCAACTGATCCGCTGGATGTATCAACGGTTACACCTAGTGTATTTTCAAATTCTTTAATTGTCATAACTTTTTTATCATAAAATTTAGGTGATTTTTCGTCCCAAGAACTTTCAACACTTTTTAAATATGGTATAGCTTCTTGCCAATAGGCTTCTGAGTTCTCTGTATATCCGTTGCTAGTTGAAAAAAATGATGCATCTATAGGTTGATCTTTATATGTAAGTATTTTTCCTTGAGTAGCTGCAACAGCTTCTGTAATTTTTTGGAGCTTCCACTCATAATCCTCTCCCCATACAGCTTTTAACTCTTCGATATTTTTATAAACCTGATGCATTTGCGTGTCAGTAACGGCAGCCCCTTCAGGCGTACTAATTGGTCCATTCATAAGCTGTTTTGTAATGTATGTTCTAGCTGCTAATGCTTGAGCCTTTAACGCTTCTGATTCAAATTCAGCAGGCATTTCTGATGCCACAACACCTATCACATATTCCTCTAAAGGAATTTCTTCAATCTGTTTCGTTTGGCTTCGATAAACAGGAACATCTACTAGTGATTTTGCTAACACGGGCATTTCGCTTTTCGCTACCGTCAGTTCCTCTCCCAATTTCCCCTTTGATTGCTCCATAAAAGGTGTGACGAGTAGTGTTGGTATGAGGAGAATAATAATGAATAATCCCCCAAGTGCGAAGAGAACTGGTTTAACTGGTTTCATGTTCGGCCTCCAATTAATTATAGGTTTTAGTAGAAGATCTATAGTTCATCTTATGGCCGTGGACAAGCAATTATGACAGGAAAAAAATATGGTTAATGTAGTATTAATGCCGAGTGGTCAAGGGGTTGGGATCGATATTCGGGCACTTTGGTTCATTTCTTTCTAATGGTAGCGTAATCACTTTGTAGGTTGGTTCATTTCTATTTACTTTTGGTGCATTCTTTTCGCGAAGTGGTTCATTCCGAGTTCGTTCTCCGGACTTTGGTTCAATTTCTTTAAATGATAGCGTAATCACTTTGTTGGTTGGTTCATTTCTATTTAATTTTGGCGCAATCTTTTCGTGAAGTGGTTCATTCCGAGTTTACCCTCCGAACTTTGGTTCATTTCTTTCTAATGGTAGCGTAATCACTTTGTGGGTTGGTTCATTTCTATTTACTTCTGGAGCATTCTTTTCGTGAAGTGGTTCATTCCGAGTTTGCTCTGCGGACTTTGGTTCATTTCTTTCTAATGGTAGCGTAATCACTTTGTTGGTTGGTTCATTTCTATTTAATTTTGGCGCAATCTTTTCGTGAAGTGGTTCATTCCGAGTTTGTTCTGCGGACTTTGGTCTATTTTAGCGCAATCACTAGATAGTTTGGTTCACTTCTAATTAATTTTATTGCAATATTTCTAATCAAAAAAATCATCAAAAACATGTATAAATCCCACCAAATATAGGCATTCTAGTAAAGTCGTTAAAAAATAAAAGAAGCAGGGTGCCATATTGACTGACTCCTGCTCCTTTTATGAAGGCATATTAATCCGAAACAGCAGCTTGCTGATCAGAAGTTATTGATGTAGTTTCTTCTTTTACACGTTCGATGTCTGCGCCGATGCTTGCAAGTTTTTCGTGGAAAGCTACGTATCCACGATCTAGATGCTTAAGTTCAGTGACACGAGTGTGGCCTTCTGCACATAGTCCAGCAAGGATTAGTGCTGCGCCTGCTCGTAAATCTGTTGCTGCAACTTCTGCACCTTGTAGGCTTACAGGTCCGTTAATGATAACAGAACGTCCCTCAATTTTAATATCTCCATTCATGCGACGGAATTCTTCTACATGCATGAAACGATTCTCGAAGACTGTTTCTGTGATCATGCTAGTTCCGTTTGCACATAATAGCAATGCCATCATTTGTGATTGCATATCAGTTGGGAATCCAGGGTGCGGCATTGTTTTAATGTCGATCGGCTTAAGCTGTTCTGGTCCGATTACACGTAGGCCTTCTTTTTCCTCAATGATTTGAACGCCCATTTCTTCCATTTTTGCTACAAGAGATGTTAAGTGCTCAGGAACTGCTCCCTTAACAAGAACATTTCCACCAGTTATAGCTGCAGCTACCATAAAGGTTCCTGCTTCAATACGATCTGGGATAATAGTGTGGTGTGCACCTTTTAATGTTTTTACACCTTCGATGCGGATTGTTCCTGTTCCGGCACCACGAATTTTACCACCCATTGCATTGATGTAATTAGCTAAGTCAACAATTTCAGGCTCTTTTGCTACATTTTCAAGGACAGTTGTTCCTTCTGCAAGAGCAGCAGCCATGATGATGTTTTCTGTTGCGCCAACACTTGGGAAGTCTAAATAAATCTTAGCACCCTTTAATTTACCTTGTACTTTTGCTTCAATAAAGCCGTTACCTACTTTAATAGAAGCTCCCATTGCTTCAAAGCCTTTTAAATGCTGATCAATCGGACGTGATCCAATTGCACAACCACCAGGTAATGCAACACGTGCATGACCATTACGAGCTAATAATGCTCCCATAACTAAAACAGATGCACGCATTTTCCTTACATATTCGAATGGTGCTTCTGTTTTTAGCTCTTTTGATGCATCTACAATCACTTGATTATTTTCAAAATGGACATCTGCGCCTAAATGGCGAAGAACTTCATTAATTGTATACACATCGGAGAGCGTAGGTACATCACTGATGATACTTTTTTCTTCACTAGCTAATAAAGCTGCAGCGATAACTGGTAGAACGGCATTTTTTGCTCCTTCAACTTTCACAGTGCCGTTTAACCTACGACCGCCACGGACAATGATTTTTTCCAAATTATTCCCCTCCGCGTCCCAATTTCTCTATATTAATATTCAGACGTAATGATTGGTGTTCCTATAACGACCGTAGTTTTATCGCCCATTCCGTCAGATCTTAATGCAATTTGAATGTTCATTCTATCTTTTTTTGTTGGAATAAAATCTTCCCAAAGTGTGGTCTTAGCTGATACCGAAAGAAAATCTTGTTCCGCGAGCTCTTCAATCGGCTTTGCGTTGAATTCAGTTAATAATTCAACCATTTTTTTATTCAAAACACCTTCCATCTTATCACCTAATATACCTTCGATACAAGCATATATTGTAGGATTTTCGTGGAAAATGTCGAAGGATCTTTGTTTGAAGAATTTATCCATTTCATTCCAATTGCGATTAGTACCTACACCTATGACCTCATAAAGGATATACGATTGCTCTTGATTATTTGTGAGGGTGGCGAGAAACTGAAGTTTTTCAATAATATTCTTTTCTTTATTCTGAAAAACTCCAATCGCTTTAAACACGTCGTCTTCTTGTGTAAACGTCCAAGTATATTGACGATATTGCTTAGTCATTTGTTTCAGTTCTTGTATAGATTTATTTTCGACAAACTTTTTTGAATACAGAGACCAATTCGAAATCTCAATATTTTCATTTTGCATTCTTTCTGCGATCGTTGAAAGTTTAGGTTGATTCTCAGCTGCTCCTATATGATTGGCTACCATACTGAAGATAATTGATAACGTTAAAACCATAATTCCTATCCCTTTATTTCTCATATACGGTCACTTCCTCTCCTTAGTAACAGTGTTACCGGATTATCAGTGTCCATACGTGGAAAAACTCGTCAATATTAGACATAGGGGAATATTTTTTTGGTTTTTGTTACCCCATAAACTTCAAGTACTAAATCGACATATGTAGCTTATTTTCCCTATCTCAACAAAAGGAAAACCTCTTAGTTTAAAATAGTGTTGGAAGTTGCTGTGACCATAATAAATAATCCAGGAAAAAATTACTTACCATAGACCCAATGGCGATTGTTAACAATATAAGAAGTACTCTTGCTTGAATCACTTTGCCCGCTTTTATCCATTTTTCAATATTTAGTGCTTGTAAGGACCACCACGTTACTATAATGAAGGCCAAGTGCACCATCATACTGATTAAGGCCATTTGTCCATAATCGGGCATACTTCACCCCTCCAATTATCCTCCTACATTGAGAATAATGTTTATTCTTTAAAGACACACAGCAATATCAATCTTACCTGATATTAGCCAAAAAACAACCTCATATTTTCCTATTTGGAGATGAAAATATTTCCGTATACTTGGTACGTTACATTTTACATCCAACTCCAGCAGTTTTATGTTTTTCAAAGATGTAAGATACCTTGCCCCTCTAGGGTCTAGCCAATTTGAATTATTGCCTGATGCTGAACAGGCGCTTGCACTTTTGATTTATACCCTTGACTATTATATAAGGAATTTCTTGTAACATGATTGATTTTTTTATTTAACAAAAATTTAATGAATAGTATCTATATTTTTACAATAGAACATACATTTATCATTTTACTACGCGGGGTTACCCACAATATCCCTCATTTATGAAATAATTGTTACAGATTTCCCTCATTGGTTTGTGTGATATACTTTCATAGGACTAAACAATAAAAATAGGGGGGATTAGATGCAACTACATTTTGATGAGCAATATCAAGATGCTATGACTGAATATGCTAAACAACTACCTTCTTTTGATAATATCTACGCTGCACAAGCATTTTATTACGAACATCGACAAGATCATCTTATGCTTTTACTGGAAATTGCAAAAGCATATCAAGTAACGCTTGATTTTTCTATAAATAGCCTTGTTTCTTTGGAAACATTGTATTTTTCTTTATTTCGAAATAACAGTTTCTTTGATTTACAAGTTAGTATAGAAGAATTTGAAACGAGTATGAGCATCTATTTATGTGAAGTTTTGGTGAAAAATCATCCGGACAAGGCAAAATGGATTGTAGAGGAATACGCTTATGCCGATCAAAAATACGTCATGGGGATTAAATATGGTCGCTATCATCAATACTTCCAGAACCTGTTTGAACAGTTTTACCTATCTCACAAGGATGCGAGTAAGAACGTCTTACTAAAACGGTTTGAACGCATGATTAAGCAATCTTCCTAAGAACAATAGCGTAAGCACCTCGATGAGCTTCTTAGTTAATAAGACTAGCTTAGACCCTAGGGGGCTGACCCTGGCTGTTTAAAAACCCCGACTGTAATCTCCACAAGACTGCACTTGCACGTCCTGTACTTCAAAGCTGGATGCTGAAACGCTATGCATCAAGAATTTTAAAATCTCCAAGAAATAAAAAAGGATGGTGATCGAACACCATCCTTTTTATTATTTCGTTACATCTAAACGGTTAATTGCACGTTTTAATGCTAATTCTGCCCGTTTAAAATCGATATTGTCTGTTTTTTGATTTAGACGCTCTTCAGCACGTTTTTTCGCTGCTTGTGCACGAGCTACATCAATCGAGTCCGCTGTTTCAGCTGCTTGAGCTAAAATCGTTACCTTATCAGGTCGCACCTCGATAAATCCGCCAGTCACAGCAACAAATTCAGTGCCGCTCCCTTTCTTTAGGCGAACTGCTCCAATTTGAAGTGGAGCAACCATAGGAATATGCCCTGGTAAAATACCAAGTTCACCACTTTGAGCTTTTACACTCACCATTTCTACGTCTGCATCGTAAACTGGGCCATCGGGAGTAACGACATTGACTAATACTGTCTTCATACTCATACCCTCCTAGGTCCCAAAATTAGGCTTCTACACCCATTTTTTTAGCACTTTCAATTACTTCTTCGATACGTCCAACTAAACGGAACGCATCCTCAGGAAGGTGGTCATACTTACCTTCAAGAATCTCCTTGAATCCACGAACTGTTTCTTTAACAGGAACATATGAACCAGGTTGTCCAGTAAACTGTTCAGCAACGTGGAAGTTTTGAGATAAGAAGAATTGAACGCGACGAGCACGTGCAACTGTTAATTTATCTTCTTCAGAAAGCTCATCCATACCTAAGATTGCGATGATATCTTGAAGCTCTTTATAACGTTGTAACGTTTGTTGTACTTGACGGGCTACAGCATAGTGCTCTTCTCCAACGATTTCAGGTGATAATGCACGTGAAGTTGAAGCAAGAGGATCCACCGCTGGGTAGATACCCATCTCAGATAATTTACGCTCTAGGTTTGTTGTTGCATCTAAGTGAGCGAAAGTCGTTGCAGGAGCCGGATCCGTATAGTCATCGGCTGGTACGTAAATCGCTTGGATAGATGTAACAGAACCTACGTTAGTAGATGTGATACGCTCTTGTAATTGACCCATTTCTGTTGCAAGAGTTGGTTGGTAACCAACCGCAGAAGGCATACGTCCAAGTAGGGCAGAAACCTCTGAACCTGCTTGTGTGAAACGGAAGATATTATCCATGAAGAAAAGAACGTCTTGTCCTTGATCATCACGGAAATATTCAGCCATTGTAAGACCAGTTAGGGCTACACGCATACGTGCACCAGGTGGCTCATTCATTTGACCGAATACCATTGCCGTTTTCTTAATAACACCTGAGTCTGTCATTTCGTGGTAAAGGTCATTACCTTCACGAGTACGCTCTCCAACACCAGCGAATACGGAAATACCACCGTGCTCTTGTGCGATGTTGTTGATTAATTCCTGGATTAAAACGGTTTTACCTACTCCGGCACCACCGAAAAGACCGATTTTACCACCCTTGATATAAGGAGCTAATAAGTCTACTACTTTAATTCCAGTTTCAAGAATTTCAACTTCAGTTGAAAGTTGATCAAACTTAGGTGCTGCTCTATGAATAGGATCACGACGAGCATCTGTTGCAATTGGTTGATCTAAGTCAATGCTTTGACCTAATACGTTAAATACACGACCTAGTGTTACATCACCAACAGGAACAGAAATTGGTGCACCTGTATCTGTTACTTCTACTCCACGAACAAGTCCATCAGTTGTAGACATCGCAACAGTACGAACTGTATCATCACCTAAATGTAGGGCAACTTCTAAAGTAAGGTCGATAGCGACTTCATTTTCATTCGCTTCTGTTTTAATTGTAAGGGCATTATAAATGTCAGGAAGTTGACCGCTCTCGAACTTTACGTCAACAACCGGACCCAAAATTTGAGTAATGCGTCCTTTATTCATTATTTTCCCTCCTATCTACTAAGAAAAGCGCAAGGCGCCCGGTTATCGGCGAAAAGCATAAGAAAAGCCGGCTGGAAAGTCGTTCGTTGACCTTCAAGACGGATTGGCTTATGACCTCGAGCCGATGGCGCCTGGAGCTAGACACCGAACCTAATTACTTTATGTTTTATAATTAGAGGTGTTCAATTACTATTCTAATGCTGCCGCTCCACCAACGATCTCTGTGATTTCTTGAGTGATCGCTGCTTGACGTGCACGGTTGTATGTTAAAGTAAGACCATTGATAAGTTCTTTTGCATTATCAGTTGCATTTTTCATTGCTGTCATACGTGCTGCGTGCTCAGAAGCCTTACTATCAAGTAGTGCTCCGTAGATGAGACTTTCAGCATATTGTGGTAACAGCACTTCAAGGATTTCTTCCTGATTCGGCTCAAACTCATAAGACATTAAGCCTTTGTTTGAAGATATATCAGAAAGCGGAAGAAGCTTCTTCTCTGTAACATCCTGTTGAATGGCACTGACAAAGTGATTGTAATACAAATACAATTCGTCATATGACCCATCAGCAAACATGCTGACTGCACCATTTGCAATATCCTTAATGCTAGCAAACGAAGTTTCGTCACCAATACCAGTAATTTCTGAAATCACGTTCATTCCACGCTTTTTAAAGAAATCACGGCCCATTTTACCAATTGCAATGATTACAAATTCATCATTTGATTTGTGACGCTTTTGAATAGCTTGGTACACAGCACGTAATACACTACTGTTAAAAGCACCTGCTAAACCACGATCTGATGTGATCACTAAATAACCAGTTCGCTTTACAGGTCTTGACTCTAACATTGGGTGACTTACATCTGTACTACCATTTGCAATGCTTGCTACGACCTCTTGGATTTTTTCCATATAAGGTCCAAATGCTTTCGCATTGTTCTCAGCACGGTTTAGCTTTGCAGCTGAAACCATCTCCATCGCTTTTGTAATCTGACTAGTCTTTTTAGTAGAAGTAATTCTTGCTTTTATGTCGCGTAATGATGCCAAAGGTTCTCACCACCTTTATTAAAAATCACTAACAAGGGTAGACCTCAGTACCTTGAGGTCATACCTTTTTTATTGTTCAGAAGGAGCAAATGTCTTTTTGAATCCTTCGATCGCTGCTTGTAACGCTTCATCTTTTGGAAGGCCGCCAGTTGTACGGATTTCTTCTAAAAGATCTTTATGATTTTGTTCTGAGTATGCATGGAACTCATTTTCAAAACGAGTGATATCAACAACAGGGATATCATCTAAGAATCCACGAGTTAATGCATAAAGAATCATAACTTGTTTTTCAACTGATAATGGTTTGTTTAAACCTTGTTTTAGTACTTCAACAGTACGAGCTCCACGGTTTAATTTTGCTTGTGTCGCTTTATCAAGGTCAGAACCGAATTGAGCAAATGCTTCAAGCTCACGGTATGAAGCAAGGTCTAGACGTAATGTACCAGCAACCTTCTTCATCGCTTTAATTTGTGCTGATCCACCAACACGAGAAACAGATAAACCTGCGTTAATCGCTGGACGTACACCAGAGAAGAAGAGGTCAGACTGAAGGAAGATTTGTCCATCAGTGATTGAGATAACGTTTGTTGGGATATAAGCCGAAACGTCACCCGCTTGTGTCTCAATGAATGGTAATGCAGTTAGAGAACCTGCACCTTTTGCATCACTTAATTTTGCTGCACGCTCTAAAAGGCGAGAATGCAAGTAGAAAACGTCACCAGGGTATGCTTCACGACCTGGAGGACGGCGAAGTAATAATGAAAGCTCACGGTATGCCGAAGCTTGTTTCGTAAGATCATCATATACAACAAGAACGTGCTTGCCATTATACATGAACTCTTCACCCATTGTTACCCCAGCATAAGGAGCTAAGAATAACATTGGAGCTGGTTGTGATGCAGAAGCAGTTACAACGATTGTGTAATCTAATGCACCATGCTTACGTAATGTTTCAACAACACCACGAACTGTTGATTCTTTTTGACCAATTGCAACATAGATACAAACCATATCTTGATCTTTTTGGTTCAAGATTGTATCGATTGCTACAGCTGTTTTACCTGTCTGACGGTCACCGATAATTAACTCACGTTGCCCACGACCGATTGGTACAAGAGCGTCAATCGCTTTAATACCAGTTTGAAGTGGTTCATGAACAGATTTACGGTCCATAACACCAGGTGCTGGACTTTCAATTGGTCTTGTTTTTGTTGTTTCAATCGGGCCAAGTCCATCAACTGGTTGTCCTAATGAGTTAACAACACGTCCGATTAACGCTTCACCTACAGGAACCTCCATGATGCGTCCTGTACGACGAACCTCGTCACCTTCACGGATATCTGTGTAAGGTCCTAAAATAATAATACCGACGTTATTTTCCTCTAGGTTCTGAGCCATACCCATAACGCCGTTTGCAAATTCTACAAGCTCACCAGCCATGACATTGTCGAGGCCATGAGCACGAGCGATACCATCCCCAACTTGGATAACAGTACCAACATCGCTAACTTTAATATCAGACTGATAGTTTTCGATTTGCTTTTTTATAAGCGCACTAATTTCTTCAGCTTTGATGCTCATGAGTTTCACCCCTATCTACAATCTGTTTGCGACTAATTGTCGCTCTATACGTTCAAGCTTACCGCTAACACTACCATCATAAATACGATTACCAATACGAAGCTTTACGCCGCCAATTAGCTTTGGATCTACAACGTTTTGTAAACGAAGAGAAGACTTGCCAATCTTTGTAGCGAAAGAAGCAGAAATGGCAGATAATTCATTATCTGTTAGTGGACGAACTGAGTAAACAATTGCATCCTCTGTACCACGAGCTTCATTTGCACTTTGTACGAAATAATCAACGATATCTGTTACAACTTCAACACGCTGACGATCAACTAAAAGGTATAATGTATTCACTACCTGTTGAGACAGGCTAGAGAATGCTTCCTTTACAATTGACTTTTTCGCTTCTTTTGTAACTTTTGGATGGTTAAATACATTTATAAGTTCTTGATTCGTTGTAAATACTTCCTTTACAACGAGCAATTCATTTTCGATTTGATCGATTACATTTTGTTCCTTTGCAAGTTGAAAAAGAGCTACTGCATAACGTTTCGCAACGATTCCTTTGCTCATCGACCTTCGCCTACCTCATTAATGTAGTCATTGATCAATTTCTCTTGCTCTTGTTCATTCAACTCTTTTTCAATTACTTTAGAAGCAATTAATACAGATAGTGATGCAACCTGTCCGCGTAATGCTGCAACAGCTTGATCTTTTTCTTGCTCGATTTCTTTTAATGCCGAATCTTTTAATCGACCAGCTTCAGAACGAGCTGCTTGGATGATTTCTTCCTTCTGTTGCTCACCAAGCTTTTTCGCATTTTCCACTAGAGCCTGAGCTTCTTGACGTGCTTGTTTTAGTAACTCACGTTGCTCTTCTACTAGCTTTTGTGATTCTTTATTTCTTTCTTCAGAACTATTAATTTCATTTGCAATATGTTCTTCACGTTGCTTCATAATGTTCATAACAGGTCCCATTGCATATTTACCTAGTAAAGCAAGGAGGATTAGGAACATCACAAGCTGGAATACGATATCACCTGTGTTAAGGCCACCCGTAGCAGCACCTAATGCAAGGTCAAAAGTTAACATAGCTCGGTTTCACTCCCTTCAAGAGTTCCATGATGGGTTAGTAGTTCACGGCTTCCGATGAACTTCGTATTTCTGCGTCAGCTAATGTCTCAGCATCCTCACGTACGGACGTACGCTCCGGTGCTTCCTCAGTCGCTTCCTTGAACTACTCGTTCCTCGAAACCCTCTTAATCTGTACTTAAGTTTAGAGCAAACTATTTTATTATTAATAGTTTTCTTATTTGCACATAAAGCAATGGCGAAGGTTCGCTTTGAATGATCTTCGCCATATGAATACATGTTTACTTATCGAATTATGATCCCATTACGATGAATGCGATAACTACTGCGATGATCGGAATCGCCTCAACTAATGCTACCCCAATAAACATTGTAGTTTGTAACTTACCTTGCGCTTCAGGTTGACGCGCGATACCCTCTACTGTACGAGATACGATAAGACCGTTACCAATACCAGCACCTAGTGCGGCTAAACCAATTGCAATTGCAGCTGCTAATAAACCCATTATTAATTTCCTCCTTTAAATGTATAAAAAAATAATTTTACTTTTGTTTTAGTTCAAAAAGTTTGAACATATATTGATTAATGGTCATGGCTCACTTTGTGTGCCATATACACCATCGTTAACATAGTGAAGATAAACGCTTGAATTGCACCAACAAAGATACTAAATCCTTGCCATGCTAACATTGGAAGTGCTGCAACAATCGTGCCGATAATTCCACTTCCTAAACTTTCTGCATAACCACTTGTTCCAAGACTAACCAGCAAGCCTAATAAAATTTCACCTGCAAAGATATTCCCGTAAAGACGAAGACCAAGCGTTAATGTGTTCGCAAATTCCTCAATAATCTTGAGCGGAAACA
>JAPSLU010000292.1 GCA_031180405.1 Bacillus sp. (in: firmicutes)
ATGGGGAAATATAAGCTCCCAGAGTTCTGGTTGTTCTCAGTTCCTATGTACCTGTTCCGTATTTTTGCGCTATGTTTAGGTGCTATTATTATGTTTCCTGTAAACTGATAGAGATTAAGTGAGACAGGTAAATATATAGTTTCAAAATTTCATAGGGATAAAGAAAAGGTGCGCTTTCATAAGTGCACCTTTTGTTTTTAAGAATTGTATATTTCTCTGTTTAGATTCACAATATCCTTATGTAAAATTCAACTTCCTTTTTTCTGCAAGCTCCGCAAACCTTTCCATCACTTTATCCCATATCATCATTAGTTATGGATGGCAAAGTGAAAATTTCACCAATATTACTTCATAGACAAAATCAAGCGTAATTTAATAATTTTTCCAAATAAGGGCAAAATAATGGAGCATTTCAGAACCGAGCTTTTACGGCTGTATTAGAAGAGAGGGATTTGGTTGATCCAAAAAGTCATTCACTCTACACATATTTATGTTCTGCTCATCATGTCTACCGGATTTATGCTTCATGTATTTCTCCATCCGGTGATTTTAACTGTCTCTAAACGCGACTCATGGCTCTCAGTAATCGGCAGTGTCGTACCTTTAATCGTTTGGACCGTCTTGATTTATTATCTAAATAAAAAATTTGAACAGAAAAATATGTTATCCTTTTTATTTTCAATGCATCCCTTGATTTCCTATTCGCTTCGTTTTCTGCTTAGTTTTTATTTTATTCTTACTGCATTTATCACGTTCAAGTATACAGCCGTTTGGGCAGAAACAAATTACACAACTAATATTCCTGACTTCTTTGTCGTTATTCCATTTGCAATTCTCTGCTATTATGCGTCACTAAAAGGAGTGCGTACAATAGGCACCTTATCCATTTTCTTATTTCCTCTCGTTTCGATCTTTGGGTTTTTGGTCGGATTTGGAAATATGAAAAATAAGGATTACAGTATGCTATTTCCTGTTTTTGAGCATGGATATAATGATTTCCTTATCGGAATCATATATGTATGCGCCAGTTCATTTGAAATCATTTATTTTCTTTTTATCACCCCTTATATAAAAGACCGGATCAAAATCAAGCCGTTAATTCTTGTTAGCCTCGGCCTTTTCTTCTTAGCATTAGGTCCCTTAGTAGGAGCAATCGCTGAATTTGGTGCGGAGGAGGCAGAAAAATTGAAGGTCCCTGCATATGAACAGTGGAGATTGCTAACAATTGGTACCCATATCACTCGCCTTGATTTTTTGTCAATTTTTCAATGGCTTTCTGGAGCATTCATACGGATCAGTTTATATATGTTTATCATAAACAAATTATTGGTTCGCCATGAAAAGAGGAATTGGATTCTTCTCTTTCTATATATCCTTCTGATCATTAGCGTGTTAATTCCATGGGATTTTAGTTCCTTTTTTTCGTTCTTATATTTTATTTATTATCCTGCAAGCCTGGTGTTTCTACCTTTATTAGTTGGAATATTGTTCATTTGTAGAAAAATCAAGGGGGGTGCTTTATGAAAAGAAATAACCCATCGATACTCAACTTGAAAGAGTGGTTCAAAAATTCATCAGACGTTGTTCTGCAAATTAAATCCTATGATGGAAGGACTTTTTCCTATTCTCTAGCCTTTTTGTATTGTCCCAATTTAGTGGACACTAAGGTGATTAATGAAACGATTCTACCTAATATAAATGAAGAGTTAGAAACGAAGGGGACGTTGACGGTTGAATGTCAAAGTAGCCTCATTGGGATCACGAAGCTTGGAGATACGGAAAATACCAGGGGTGAAATAGAAAAAAAGCTTTTTTCGGGAGAACTAGTCATTTTCAATGAGGAAACAAAGGAAGTATTTTCAATTTCCGTCTCCAATGTCCCAAAGAGAAGCCCGGAAGAATCCAATTTGGAAACTTCTGTTCGTGGACCAAGAGACGGATTCGTGGAAAATATCTCCGATAATATGGCACTAATCCGGCAACGACTGAAAACATCCTCTTTAAAGAGTATAGAATATACGATTGGAGAAAGAAGCAAAACGAAAGTCGTACTGCTTTATATAGAGGATATTATCAATCCCAATATATTGGAGGAGGTGCAAAGGCGATTACAATCTTTTACTATCGATATTCTAATTGGTGGAAATCAATTGGAGGAAATGCTTTATGATCATCCTTATACGATTTTTCCGATAATGGATGCTATCGGTAGACCCGACTATATCGCGAAATCCTTAAATCAAGGGAAATTTGCCATTTTGGTAGATGGAAGCCCTACTTGTCTGATCGGTCCCACATCTCTCACACAATTGTTGAATTCGCCAGAAGATGTGCACAGTAGTTTTTTTTACATCAGTTTCGTTCGTCTCCTAAGGATATTCGCTTTAGGTACGACTGTATTTTTACCTGGGTTTTATATTGCCTTAGTTACGTTTCATACTGAGCAGATTCCCTACACCCTGCTTGCAACCATCTCTATCTCAAGGACTGGTCTTCCTTTGTCAGCCCCTATGGAAGCATTTATTATGGTAACTTTGTTTGAGCTTTTTAAAGAGGCGGGGCTTAGGCTGCCAAAGGCTGTTGGACAAACTGTTGCCGTTTTAGGAGGATTGATTATCGGAGATGCGGCGATTCGAGCTGGATTAACGTCGCCATCTACATTGGTAGTGATTTCGATTACCGTGATTTCAGGGTATACATTAATCAACCAAAACCTAGCGGGCAATGTGCTCATTCTGCGATACATCGTCCTTTTTCTCTCATCCTTGCTCGGGATGTTTGGATTTTTCCTTTCCCTTTTTGGCATCGTGACCATTGCTTTTTCACTTGAAAGTTTCGGGCAAACCTATATACCTGCATTTGCCTTTCCAAATAAGTCATCGCTCATAAAAAGCTTTATCAGATTACCTTATAAGCTGTATAAAAAACGCAATCCTGCTTATAAACCAAAGGACACGACAAGGCAAAAGGAGTAGTTTTCCATGAGAAATCTGATTTCTTTCATCATTGTAATGAACTTTATGTTTCTTTTGACAGGTTGTTTTGGGGCAAAGGAAATCGAAGGCGAGACTTATGTTACCGCTATTGGAGTGGACTATAATGAGGGAAAATTTAAGGTCTATGTTCAAGGGCTAAATTTTGGGAATATTGCTAAACAGGAAGGAGCTGCGATGGAACAGCAACCTATATTAATTGGGGAAGCGGAAGGAGATAATATTTCGGCAGCCATTGGGTTATTGGAACAAATGACTGCTTTACCATTAAACTATGGTCATATTCATACCATCATACTGAGTAAAAGAGTCATGGAAGAAAAAATGGCGGATGTGATTGATCATGTCAGTCATTCGTCATTATTGCGTTACACCTTTTACCTCTTTGGTACAGAAGAGAATCTAAAATCGTTAATGCAAACGCAAAGTTTTTTTAATTATCCGCAATTGTATTCGATCATTCATCGACCAAAAAAGATCATCCAATATAATTATGTACTCCCGATTTTAATGTATAACCAATTTATTTCCCGTTATGACCGACCAGTGGGAACGGTTCTAGTCCCGTCATTAACCATCGACAAAAACCATTTTTCAGAAAAAAAGGAAAAATCAATACCCGTGATAAACGGAGAATATTTGTTTTCTGGGAAGCAGTATAAAGGATGGTTAAGCAAAAAGGATTTAAGTGGAATAAGATGGTTCCATAGTGGAATCCAAGGTATTACTCTTCGGATAGGGACCGAAAACATTGTGGTAAGAGTAAAAGACCCAAAAACAAAAATTAAAGTTTTAAAAGGAAAGAACCCCTCTTATGAAATTGTGGTAAAAGCGGATGCTGTTCTGAGCTTAAATAGTAAAAACCAAACAATTAAAGAAGTGGAAAACGAGTTAAATAAAAGAATAAAAAAGGATATAGTCAATACAATAAGGAAAGGTCAGCTTTTGGAAACCGATGTTTTAAATATAAGTGAAAAATCCTATAAATATTACTTGAACCGTTGGAATATTGATACAATAAGAGGTTTTAACGAGGATTCGGTAAAACAGATAAAAGTTATGGTTCAGGTTGATCCGGGGAATTCCAAAAAATAAAAGCAAAAAAGATGTAGCATAAGGCTGTGTGTTTTCCTTCATGAGTTGAAGAGGGAGTTATGGAGGCAGCTCCATTTTCCTTGTGAGCAGTTTACGGGGGAGTATTCCTGTTCTGAATCGATCACTTTGTGAAGAATTACTTCTTAAATCAATTGGTGCGTTAATCCGTGATGAAGGATTAGCGTTTTTTTAGTTATTGAACTAATGAAGTTTTACAAGGAAAATGAAATTAAATAAAAGGGAGCTTGTAGTGAGATTTCTTTGTAAAACCGATGAAGATTCATTACGTTAACTAAAGTGGAATACCTTATACATATAGAAATGAAAAGTTTTCCACCATATAATATAAAAGCTAAAGAAGTAGATTTATTTAGAATAAACAGGGGGGAACAATGAATGGAGGTATTCATAAAATTTCTAATTATCTTGGTTTTAACTTTTCTTAGTGTAATTAGTTGGGGAGCCTTTTTTAAAGATAAAAAATAAATTATGATTTATATTAAATAATGTGCTTAGGAGATAAGTGATGGAACTAGACTTAACTATAAATTCTATAAGAAGATATGAAAAATTTATAAAAAGAGTTTCAGAAAGTAAGATGGTCTGGGGATTAATGAATGAAAAAGGATGGTGCGTGTGTGAATCGAATGAATACGAAGATACAGAAGTTATGCCATTTTGGTCAGATGAGGCATATGCACGACAATGTGCAATTAAGGAATGGTCGCACAATAGACCCACATCTATACCTTTAGATGTGTTTATGAATAATTGGATATATGGAATGAATGAAGAAGGCATAATAGTAGGGATTAACTGGAATGCAAAGTTAATTGGGTTAGAAGTGGAACCTTTTGATTTATTGGATGATTTGGAAAATGCACTTAAAAAATAGTTTGATTTTATTGTACGTATGTTTTAACTGACAAGTTATTTAGCAAACGGATGTTTTACTTCAACAAGGAGCGAGGCATTTTTCGGCTCTTTCGAAGGATTGACGAGTATAGAAATATCTTCGGAGGATTAACCAGGTTCGGTTGATTGTAAAAAAATGTTGTGGAAGAAGAGAAGCAAGATATTAGAAAAAGGGAATCAATTTACTTTTCACAAAAAAATAAGCAGAGGAAATTCTCTGCTTATTTACTAAAAATGCTCATGTATTTTATTGTCTTCTTGGCCTTCTAACTAGTTCACCACCACAGTTAGGGCATATTTGTTTCATATTTTCTGTACAAGGTTCGCAAAATGTACATTCGTGAACACAAATATAAGCAATTGAGTTTTCCATTAATATTGAATTACATTTTTCACATTCTTTTCTCATTTCCAAAGCCATCTAAGCTACTCCTCACTTTCAAT
>JAPSLU010000293.1 GCA_031180405.1 Bacillus sp. (in: firmicutes)
CGCCATGCCCTGTATATGGCTGTTCAAAGTGGTATTCGTGATTCTCGTAAGAAGAAAACGACTGATGAGATAATTGCACGTAATAAAAGATTAAGAGAGTTTTACGATAAGAAACGTACGGAAGGAAAACCCTTCAGAGTAGCAGTTATTGCATGTGTTAATAAGCTCTTGCATTGGATTTACGCCTTACTAAAAAGCAGAACTTCCTTCCAAGATATAGCTTAATAACTATATCTAACTAAATAAAACAAAACCTTCCAATTTAAGTGTAGGGGAAGGTTATTTGGCATGAGCACATTTTAGTATATCATGATGTTATCAATCTTTTTATTGAAAAATGTTGACAAACTATTAGCTGGTTTAGTTCAAGAAGCATCTAATTAATTTGCATATAATCGATAAGATAATATATGACTTACCGATTAATCCTTTTATTTAGTCTTACCTATCGAAAACTTCTTAAATGCCAAGACTGCATTATGTCCTCCAAAACCAAAACCATTAGAAATAGCATAGTTTATTTTTGTCTTAACTGCATGGTTTGGAACGTAATCTAAATCACAATTTTCATCTGGTATTTCGTAATTGATAGTGGGAGGAGCTATATCTTCCATGATACTTTTGAGTGCTATAATGGACTCAATTCCCCCTGCAGCACCGAAGAGGTGTCCAGTCATTGATTTGGTAGAACTCACCTTTAAATTATAAGCATTAATACCAAAAACACTTTTAATTGCTTTAGTTTCTGATTTATCTCCTTCAGGTGTACTAGTTCCATGGGCATTTATATAATTTACATCATTAAGGTTGATTTCACCCATTTCTAAAGCTGATTTCATAGCATTTGCTGCACCGTTATAATCAGGGGATGTAATATGATAGGCATCCGTTGTGGAACCATATCCTACAATTTCTCCTAAAATATTCGCTCCTCTTTCTTTAGCGTGTTCATATTCTTCAAGGAATAATACACCTGCTCCTTCAGACATAACAAAGCCATCACGTTGACTGTCAAATGGACGGCTTGCCCTTTCTGGAATATCATTAAAAGTGGACATTGCTCTCATTCTTGAAAATCCAGCAAAAGCTAAAGGATTAATAGGAGCTTCAGCCCCTCCAGCTAATATTCCATCAGAGTAACCATGCCGAATATTTAAAAAAGCCTCCCCAATCGCTTGATTCCCTGTTGCACAAGCAGAAACAGGAGAATAGCTAGGTCCCTTAAATCCTGTTTTTATGGAAATAATACCTGAAGCCATATTACTAATCATCATAGGAACCATAAATGGAGAAACTCTTCTTGGTCCTTTTTCAATTAAGATTTTATGATTATCTAATGTGGTATTAATCCCCCCAATACCTGAGCCAATATATACCCCGAATCGCTCCTTATTTATATTATCTACATTAATATTTGCTTGGTCTAAGGCTTGTTTAGCAGCAGCATAACCATATTGCACAAACAAATCATATTTCCCTAATTCTTTTTTATCAAGATATTGCTCTGCATTAAAGTCGGTAATAAAACCACCAATTTGAGTGCCTATATCTTTGAAGTCATCAGATTGAATTTTTTTTATCCCTGATTTACCTTCTTTAATATTATTCCAAAACTCTTCTACGTTATTTCCTAACGGTGAAACTACTCCATATCCAGTCACTACTACTCTACGTGGCATAATCAACACTCCTCTTAAATCTTCACACTATACTTAAAACGATTATTTCAAAAGACTTCTAAAAAGTTCGATTACATTTGAAAATAATGTATTCCCCCAAAACAAGCTATATTGTAGTCCGCCCTTGAAATCAGAAGGACAGCTAATGATTCTGGAACATCCAAATCTATCACACTGTTTTGGGTTTGAACATAGAATAATCACCTCATTTCAAATTATATACTTAGTATTAATACCTGGTACTAATTATACACAAAAAAAATTCATCTTCAACTAACCTGCTCGTTAGTGGAACAAGAAAAGCCTTACCTCTTGTTGAAGTAAAGCTACCCGTTAACTCAATAAGATTTTATTATTTATTCTTCCAGTGTAGAGATAACTTAGTTTTCATAAAAAGTTTTATTTTAATTATTTTGAATCATTCTTTTGATTGATTTAATAGCATCAAAATGCATTCCTTCATGATATAGACAAAAGCTAATTAATTCTTTCAATGTTGATAAGGTAAGACCTGTAGAAGTAGTATAGGGTACTATCACATCATCTAAACGACCTTCTAAATTTTGCTCTATTCTGTCTATTTGATTTTTTAGTAACTGAATTAGTTCTTGGATAGTTGGTAACGCTTGGTCTCCCCAATCAATAGGCTTTGTACCCGTACTAAACAATTCCATAAAATAATTTGGTAATTTGGTTTCTTCCCCTATGATTTGGAAACCAAACTTTTCTTGTATCACATAGATGTGACCTAAATTCCATTTGATATTATTATTAAAAACCTTTGGTATAAATAATGATTCTTCATCTTTCATTCCTACCACTTGACTAAGTGTATTTTCTCGAACAAATCTCAGTTGTTTGAAAATATAATGTTCCATTCGATTCCCTCCTATATTAATACTTATATCCAAAATGTTGGATAATTTCTGTTACTACGCATGTTATTAATTAACAATGCAAAAATCACAATAATGATAGAGCCAATTAAAACAGGTGAAATTAAATAATTCCAGCTATATGTCCCTAACATAACAACAAGTGGGTCTGCCCCTGCTGGCGGATGTGTTGTTTTCGTTAACATCATCATTGCAATCGCTAAACCAACTGCAAAAGCAATCGCCCACGGCTCATTACCAAATAGATGATATATAAGTAAACCAATGAATGTTGATACAAAATGACCACCAATTACATTTCGAGGCTGTGATAGTGGTGCGTTCCAAACACCAAATACCAACACACAACTTGCACCAAACGGAGCCATTAACCATTCAGTAGAGGTCATATTTGTTAAATAAATTAAAGTAACTATTGTTAAAAACCCACCAGTTAATCCTGTAAAAGAGTCTTTTACATTAACTTGTAATGGACTTCTTCCTTTTCCTTTCATTTTCAAAAAGTACCGTACACTGATTAATTTTTTATCTTCACGATTGATTGACGTTGCACCACTCATTGTTAAAACCTCCTTTTATTTACTATTATTCTACACAAAACAAACTAACCTGTCAAAATCAATTTTACAGGTTAGTTAAAACAGCAAAATAAAAGAACCAACTACAAAAAGTTGATTCTTTATTTATCTTCTGATTTACGATGTTGAAATTTTGCAACTTTTTTTCGATTTCCACATATTTTCATGGAACACCATTTACGTCGACCACTCTCATCTATAAATAAAAGAACACATTCTGGATTTGAGCATCTCTTGAGAGAAGTAAGTTTATTTTCTGCCATTAAAGTTAATATATCAAAAGCAATCAACGATAAAAGTACATCCTCAATCTCTCCAAACGGAAAAGGAATTAGTCTTTGTTCTTTCAGTTTATATGTAAACGGTGCTTTTTCAATTTTCTTTTCTAAAAAATCGATAAAATTATCCGAAATCTGATGTTGGTCTGCGATGGCTTCAAATTCTTTTCTTATAACCTCCCGCATTTCTAAAATATTTGATGTTACTTGGCTCATACGCCCCTTAATTTTTACAAACAGTTGCTCATTCCAAAATGAATTATCCTCTTTTACCACATAGAGCCAATCCAGTACATCTTCATTATTCATAAATAAATCATAACGTTGTCCCCGTCTTACTACCTCAGTATTAACTAAATCTAATGAAATATTTCCAGATATCAGTGGGAATTTTTTTATTTCTTGCATACATCCATCGCTCATTTCATTTTTATATTCTAACCTCCAAAGCGATTAAAAATAGGTTATATGCTAATTATACTCTATTTCCATTCAGACAATAAAAAATACCTCTTTATACAATTGTTCAAATTTCTTTAATCTATGCTTGTTAAACTAATCTGCTCGTTAGTTCAACAAGTAACTTAGAACGATGGTGGAGTCACAGAGAAAAGAATTGATGCATTTTCATTGAAGTTATTTTCCCATTTATGCCTCATATAAGCTGGAATTTTTACACTATCACCAGATTCTAATATATATTCTTCATCTATTAAATACACTTTAATTTTCCCCTGTAATACAAAAGCGACTTCTTCTCCTTTATGTTCCAGGAGCTTTTCAGATGAAGATGTATTAGGAGGAACATTCATAATCGCAGTTGCCAGTGTTCCTGTAAAATCTGGTGACAATAATTCATATGAGAGGTTTTCAACAACCATTTTTTTACGTTCATTTGATTTAACAACTAAATCTTTGGTATTAGATTCATCAAGTAACAAGCTAAAGGTGGGAACATCAAGGGCTTTAGCTAAAACCTTTAGAGTCTGAATGGAAGGATTGGCCAATCCCCGTTCGATCTGACTTAACATTGAAGGTGTTATTTCAGCTATTTTCGCTAATTCTCTACTGCTCCACCCTTTGGCTTTTCTGTATTTCTCTATTTTTTTACCAATATCTATATTTTCCATTAATATACTCCTCGCAAAATAAATTAAATTTTATTTAATTTATTTAAATATAAGTTAACATTTAAATGATTACCTGTTAAACTATATTTAATAAATGTTAAATAATATTGTATCAGACGGCATTTTACAAGTCAGTAAGGAGTGGAGAATAATGAATGAATTTTTTACGTTTCTAGTCCTGTCATTATTTGTTGTAATGAGCCCAGGTATCGATACAGCACTTATTACAAAAAGGACCATTAAGGACGGAAGAAAAGTTGGTTATAAAATGGCTTCAGGGATTACAACCGGATCTCTAGTCCATACATTCGCTGCTGCTTTTGGATTATCTGCTATTTTAATGCAGTCTGCTGTTACTTTTGAAATCATTAAATATGTTGGTGCGATTTACTTGATATACCTTGGATTGTCTTCATTCATTTCAAGGAAAAAGGAGAAATCTACAAGTTCAGAAGAACAAAATAATTTCGAAATGAAAAAGTCAGCTTTTAGACAAGGCCTACTCTCGAATGTACTTAATCCAAAGGTTGCAATGTTCTTTTTAACATTTTTACCCCAATTTGTGAAAACAGGAGAAAACGCAACCCAACAACTTATAATGATGGGTGTTATTTACACACTACTGTCTATTTCCTGGTTTTTTATTTATGTCTTTTTCATTAACTATTTACGTGAATGGCTTATGTCTCCAAAGGTACAAACGATAATGGATAAAGCAACTGGACTTGTCTTAATTGGATTTGGATTAAAGTTAGCCTTAGATAAACAACATTAAGAAAAAAACATTGGGATTATACCCCAATGTTTTTTCCATCTTAAAGTATTCTGCTTCTATAGTTCAAAAG
>JAPSLU010000019.1 GCA_031180405.1 Bacillus sp. (in: firmicutes)
GTCAAGCAGAACAGATAGAATTGCGCTGCTTGATGTTGTATTGCCAATGCCCATTTCTCCTAGAATCAGACATTTTATTCCTTTTGTAATTAGTTTTTCAGCTTGTTCATACCCAATAGTAAGTGCTTGTTCAGCTTCTTCTCTAGTCATTGCATCCTGTTCACAAAAGTTTGCTGTACCGTACCTTACTTTTTTATGAACTAGACCTTCTGCAAGAATATCTTCGGCAACACCAACATCAACAATCTCAAACATTGCTCCTATTTGTCGTGAAAAGACATTAATAGCGGCCCCTCCATGTAAAAAGTTCAACACCATTTGAGCTGTAACAGTTTGTGGAAAGGCAGAAACGCCTTCATTTACGACGCCATGATCTGCTGCAAACACAATGACGCCAGGAGGTGTTACAGTTGGAAAGCTATCAGAAGTCATTTCAGCTAGTTTAATAGCCAATTCTTCTAAACGACCTAAGCTTCCGGGCGGCTTTGTTAACGTGTCAATGTAAGAACGAACGCTTTCTCCTACTTGTTTATTTAATGGTGGAATGTCAGGAAAAGTATGCATCATATTGATAAACTCCTTTGGTGGAAATTCTCCATTTCCCGTTGTATCACATCCATATCAACATGTTTACGAACATGATCTGCTAATCGGTCGAAAGCTTCCTCACGCAATTGGTTAAAGGAAATACGATCTTTAATGGGGGGGAGTCCCTTACTGTTGCGAATCGTATTGAGGTACTCAGTGCGAAAGGAATCATTATGAAAAATCCCGTGAAAATATGTGCCTATCACTTGTTCATTTGAAGTTTTACAACCGTCCTCCCGATCAGAAGACTGAATGAACACTTCATGATCTCCTTTATACTTGGTTTCACCCATATGAATCTCATAGCCTTTCACATTGAAGGGTTTTTGATTAAATACAAGCTCTCCCTCTGATAGTAGGGTTGTTTTTTCTTTAGTCATGGTCGTTGTTAGTGGAAACAGACCTAGAGCATACATAAACCGAAGGGGAGACTCCACCGCATCCGGGTCTTGAATTTCAGATCCTAGCATTTGAAATCCACCACAAATACCGAAGATATGACATTGCTTTTTTTCATATAAATCTAGTAATCGTTGTGCAATTCCACTGTTCTTTAAAAATTGCAAATCCTCTAACGTATTTTTACTACCAGGCAAAATCACTAGATCTGGTTCCTTTAGCTGGTCTTCTCGTGTGATAAATCGAACATGACAGTCAGGTTCATGAAAAAAAGGGTCAACATCTGTGAAGTTTGAAATTTTCGGGTATTGAATGACCGCAATATCGATTTCTTTTTCATCGTTTAAAGCTGATGTGTATTGATTTAAAATCACAGAGTCCTCCGCATCTATGTTTATATGAGGAAGATAAGGGATAACACCTAATACTCGTTTCCCAGTGTATTCCTCAAACCATTTAAGACCTGGCTCAAGTAAGCGAATGTCTCCTCTGAATTTATTTATAATTACTCCAATAATCCGATCATGATCCTCAGGCTCTAGTAGCTGAAGGGTTCCAACAAGACTCGCAAAAACCCCGCCTTTTTCAATGTCCCCAATTAATACAACAGGTGCATTTGCCATTCTAGCCACGCGCATATTAACGAGCTCACGGTCATTTAGATTAACCTCTGCAGGACTACCGGCACCTTCTATGACAATCCGGTCATATGTATGTGAGAGATGTGAAAGAGACTCCTGAATTAACCTCAAACCAGTTGAAAAAAATGATCTTCGGTATTCACTAGCTTCCATATTTTTATAAGGCTTTCCGTGTACAACGATTTGGGATTCATAATCGCGATTTGGTTTAATTAAGATTGGGTTCATATCAGTTGTGGCTTGAATAAAAGCTGCTTCGGCCTGAACACCTTGTGCTCGCCCAATTTCTTTTCCATCTATCGTAATGTAAGAGTTTAAAGCCATGTTTTGTGATTTAAAAGGGGCTGTTTTGTAGCCATCTTGAGCAAAGATCCGGCAAAATGCTGTGACTATCACACTTTTGCCTGCATCAGAATGGGTACCCTGAAACATAATAGGTAATGCTTTAGCCATATGTATGAATCTCCTTACAAAACGCGATCCAATTTTCGACCATTTCCGGATAGGAAGCAAAATGAAAATGAGTATAACCGGCAACAACATGATGTGTTAAGCAGCCCTCGAGTTTTTTTCCTCTCATTCCTTTTGTTTCATAAGCATGGTCAATCTCTTTATTTGGTTCAAAGGTTGAGTAATGGAACTCATGACCTCTTGCTTTTTGATTTTCATTAATAAGGAAATTACCAGGACGTCCACTAATTTCTCGATAGCCTAGCGCAACTCTTTTCGTGTGCATCTTCACTGCACCTGAAATAACTCCGACCATTTCATATCGGGAACCTTCTGTTGTTTCAATTGAATCGGTCAGATACATAAATCCCCCGCATTCAGCGAGTGTAGGGAGCCCATTAACAATAGCGTCTTTAATCGTTTGTTTTGCTAGGTGGCTTTCAGAAAGCTCTTTGGCAAATTCCTCTGGAAATCCTCCACCGATATAAAGACCATCTATATCTTTTGGTAAGGCTTCATTAGCTAACGGTGAAAAATAAACAAGCTCAGCACCTTTAGCTTCTAATATTTCAAGATTTTCAGGGTAATAGAAATTGAAAGCGGCATCCTTTGCTACAGCTATTTTGACTGATTTCTCTCTCTTTACTTCAAAAAGAGAAGTGTGTAGTTTGGGATCGATAAGACCTGCTTGGGATAATTCAAGCAATTGATCGATATCTACGGTTTCTAAAACGAGATCACCTAATCTATCAAAGAAAGGTTCCAACTCACCTCTTTCAATGGAGGGGATAAGACCTAAGTGTCTTTCTGGTATCTCGATTTCAAGCTCACGCTTTAAGTAGCCAATAACTGGTACATGACACTCCTGTTCAATTGCTGTTTTAACTAGCTTATAATGTCCTTCACTTCCTACTTTGTTTGCAATAACCCCAACAATATTTGGATCTTTAGAAAGCAACTGAAATCCTTTTACAATGGCTGCTGCGCTTCGAGCCATGCTTGCACAATTCACGACAAGTAAAACAGGACTCTGCGTAATTATGCTAATGTCAGCTGTACTACCTTCATTTGTTTTAGGGTCTTTTCCATCATAAAATCCCATAACCCCCTCAATAATCGAGATATCTGCTCCCCGACTTCCATGAGTAAAGATATCTAATACTGTTTCTTTTGAAAGCATCCAGCTATCGAGATTTCGAGAAACTCGATTTGTTACAGCTGTATGATACGAAGGGTCGATATAATCTGGACCACACTTAAAGCCTTGCACGGTCAAACCTTTTTTTCTAAGTGCTGACATTAAACCAATTGTAAGGGTTGTTTTTCCAACACCGCTTCCAGTTCCAGCTATTACAATTCTGTTATTAGTCATCTTGAAAAACCTGCCTCTCTTAATAAGGAATAATACCAACAGAAATCGTTACATTCCCTGATTTTTTCTTTGTGAGTGAAAGTGAGTGAGCACCACTATATAAACGAGCAGCAGGTTCACTTACCCCATATGCACCCGTAAATTTATACACTGTTTCAGAAGGAAGTTCGATATGAGCTGTATTTAATTCCTTAGCGGAATAACAGGTAAATTCCCATTGATATTTTTGTGCGACTTCAATGATTCCAGCTTCATCTTTTTTCAGATCAATGGAACAAATTGCTTTCACGCTTTTAATAGAAAACTTTAATTCTTGTAAAGTATCTAAGATGACTTGTTCGATTTCTTCCTTTGACGTTCCGCGGTTACAGCCTATACCAAGTACAATCACCTTTGGTCGATAAAGAACTCCGTTTTGGAGAATGTCTTGTTCATCTTCAACTAAATTTCGGTGTGTCACGACAAGTGCTGCTTTCGGCTTAGCTTCTAAGGCGTCTTTTATCGTCGGGTAAATTTTTAGCATTTCTGGAAGTGGTTTATCATATGTCCACCATTCTTTTTCCCCAGATTCTTGAACAATGGCGACATGTTCTTCATTGACAACAGATGCACTAACAGGTGTTAGCTTGTCTGCACTTTCCCATACCCAGCCAAAGCGACTACCAAATAAGTCCACAGGTATCGTTTTTTGGACGTCTGAAGCTGTTGTAATGACAGGTGTTGCCTGTAACATTTCAGCAATTTCCCTTGTTAACTCGTTTGCTCCACCTAAATGACCGGATAAAACGCTAATGACATGATTTCCTTTATCATCGATGACGACAACAGCCGGATCAGTTTTTTTATCTTTCAAAAGAGGCGCAATCATTCGTACAACTGCACCTAAAGAAATAATCATAATAATTCCTTTATAGCTTTGAAAAAGGGATGGTAGAAGCATTCGAACATTTCCTTCGAAAAGAGAAATGTTCCGATCAGTTTCATCTCCCTTTTCAAACTTACTCATGTAAAATAAATCAGCTTGATGGAAGCTTGCATGTAAATGACGTGCTAGCTCTACTCCATGCTTCGTAATAGCCACAATCGCATATGTTCCATTTTGGTTAAGTTTGATTAGCTTACCTTCTTCTAAAACAAGTGTCATTCTTTCACTCCTTTACGAAAACCATGAGTAAAGGCTTTATCATAAAGCTTTGATTTAAAGTCTTTTTGATGAATGTTTTTATCAAGCGCCCATCCTGCTAGGATCATCGCTTGTTTACGTATTCCATTTGTTCGCATATCTTCATCAAGATGCTCTAGTGTGGATCGGACAATTTTTTGATCAGGCCAAGTTGCCTTGTACACGACTCCTACTGGTGTGTCCTTGCTCCAGCCTGCATCTAAAAATTCCTTTACAATCTTTTTGGTAAGTGTGGCACTTAAAAACAATGCGATTGTACAATTATGCTTTGCTAAATCTTTTAATTTCTCCGCATCGGGAACGGGCGTTCTTCCCTCTGCACGAGTAAGAATAACTGTTTGTGTAAGCTCTGGTATGGTTAACTCTGCACCTAATGCCGCGGCTGATGCAAAAACAGAGCTTACTCCAGGAATAATTTCAACGTGAACATCTTTTTTGTTTAAGATGGCAATTTGCTCCATGATGGCACCATAAACAGCAGGATCTCCAGTATGAACACGGACTACCTTCTTCCCTTCCTGAACGCGGTCTACCATTACTTCCACCATTTCTTCAAGGTGCATGCCTGCTGTTTTAATGACTTCTGCTTCAGGCTTTGCTTTTTCAATTAGTTCTGTATTAACTAATGAATCTGCGTATAGTACCACGTCTGCCTCTTGAAGAAGTTTTAAGCCTTTTACTGTAATTAGATCAGGATCTCCAGGTCCAGCCCCTATGATTGTGATTTTCATTATTTTCTCACCACCATTAATGTTAAATATTCGAGTTCTACTCGATCTAACTCGCGAATGTCCCAAATAATTTCTTCATCAGATGTTACCTTTGTAACAACAGATGCTTTATCCATTAAATCAAGTTCACGTAAAATTTGTAGCATGAGATCCATTACCTTTGCGACTTTAATGAAAATCACACAATCATTTTCAACAATTGCTTTTTTCATTGTTTCATAGTCGTCTCTCGCAGGAATAATAGAAACATGGTCATCTCCCTCTGCTAAGGCAATTCCTAATCTTGAAGCAGCTCCATTAATGGATGAAATACCAGGAACCGTTTGAATGCTTACCTCTGGGTAACGCTCTTTTACAAGGTTCATCATATGAATAAACGTACTGTATAGGAGAGGATCACCTTCTGTTACAAACGCAACATCTTTGCCTGTTTTAAGCTTTTCCCATACAAGCTCTACCGTATTAGACCATTCCCGTTCAAGAATGTCTGGATCCTTTGTCATAGGAAAGACGAGCCCTAACATTTCCTTTTCACCAGGTGTTATGTATACATCAATAATTCGTTGGGCATAGCTTTTGCTGCCTTTTCTTTTTTTGGGATACGCAATAACAGGAGCTTCTTTGAGCTTTCTAAAGGCTTTTACTGTTAAAAGCTCAGGATCTCCTGGTCCTACACCTAAACCGTATAACGTTCCTATCATCATTTTTCCCCTTCCTTATGCATTGCCGTAATAATATAGATTGGATTTAAGGCATCGAATCGTGTGAGATTTAAAATGGGTTTACTTCTTGAAATTTGGGATAGGGTAATGTTGACGTCAAGGCCATTACGTCTAAAGCCATCAACAGCTTGTGATAGATTTTCAATCGTAACCGCATTTAATACGATTCTTCCTCCCCGCTTTAAACGGGAACTGCAAATAGATAGAATATCCTCCATTCCACCAGCAGTTCCACCGATAAAAATAGCATCAGGGTCTGGAAACTGATCTAATTTGTCAGGTGCTTTACCTTGAACTACTGTAAAGTCAGTTCTGAATTTCCGCATATTTAAGCGACAGTTCTCTAAATCATGGTCATTTTTTTCTATTGCATACACCTGTCCCTCTTTTGCAATCAAACAGGCCTCTATTGCCACTGAACCCGTACAAGTGCCAATATCCCAAACAACACTCTTTGAAGTAAGCTTCATTTCACTTAGACTAAGAGTTCTAATTTCTCTTTTTGTTAGTAATCCTTTTTCAGGTTTTCTTTGATGAAATTCCGCATCATCTATTCCAAACGACCATGTTTTTCCTTCAGTAGTCTTTTTTAAAATGACAACATTTAGCGAAGAGAACTCCGTGTTCTCCATTTCCTCTAGCTCGTAAAAGGCATAGCGCTCATTTTCGCCACCAAGATTTTCTGCAACAAACGCCTTGTATTCATTCATATCAAAAGAGCGTAAATAGCGGGCAATCTGAGAGGGACTGTTTGTAGCATCAGTAAGAAGGGCAATTTTTTCACGCCCATTTATTCGTTGGGCAAGACCTTTCATACTTCTCCCGTGAACACTTACGATGTAGGCGTCCTGCCAGCTTTCGTTCATCTTTGAAAAAGCTTGTTGTAAAGAACTTAAATAAGGATAAACTTCCACATTTAGCTTTTTCGCAAGGTAGCTACCGATTCCATAAAATAATGGATCCCCGGATGCGAGTACAACAACGTTTCGTTTTTCCTTTTCTAGTTTCGTGATGAGTGATGATAATCCACCTTTAATCATCACTTTTTCTCCATTAAAGTCTTGAAAAAATGACAGGTGTCGTTCTCCACCTACCAGTACATCACTCTCATAAATCCATTTTTCATAGATTGGTAGAAGACTTTGTTTACCATCGTCTCCTATGCCAATAACCTTAATTTTATCCTTCATGTTTTCCTGCCTTTCCAAGCAATGTACCCTTCATCGTGTACAAACTTGTTTCAATCGAAATTCCGCCACCAATTTCCTTTAGTCCGGAGGAACAGCAATAGGTACAAAGGAGAGTGAAAAAGGTATGGTACCCATTTTCGAAAAGTAAATCTCCTACTTGTGATGCGGTATTCGCTTGTTTAATTGTCTCAAGTAGCTCTTCATCGTTAACACCTGCTTCTGCAGCTACATTCGCAAGAAAGTTAAAGTCAACCGGGGCACTTTTTGAATGAACCATCATGACTCCTTGAGCAACTTTTGAAAATTTCCCCATCATCCCGACAAGCGAGACCTTCTTTATTCCTTGGCGTTTGCATTGTTTAAGGGTGAACCCGACAAAATCCCCCATTTCAATAAACGCTTCTTCAGGTAGGTCCGGGTACTGCTTCATACCATATTTTTCGCTTCGACCACCTGTTGTAATGACAACATGCTCACATTGACTTGCCCTTGCCACACTAATCGCTTGAACGATGCTTGCCATATAAGCGGAGCTTGAAAATGGAATAACGGTGCCTCTTGTCCCTAAGATGGAAATGCCACCTATGATACCAAGTCGTTTATTTAAGGTTTTTTCTGCTATTTTTTCCCCATCAGGAACGGAGATGATAATTGAAATACCTCTAGTAATCCCATGGCTTTTAAGAACTTCTTCGGCAGTCTCAAGGATCATTTTCTTTGGAACAGGGTTAATGGCTGCCTCACCAACGGGGACAGGCAACCCATCCTTTGTTACCCGACCAACACCAATTCCACCATCAAGTAAAATTCCGGGTTTATCACTCCAAGATACGGTCGATATAATAAGTGCCCCATGTGTAGCATCTGGATCATCGCCTGCGTCCTTAATTGTTCCTGCCTCAGCATAGTCAGACGCAACTACACAACTCTCCATTTCAAACGTTGCAAATTTCCCTACCGGTAAAAAAATCGTGCTCTCTGTTTGGTGTTCGCCAGTGATTAAGGCAAGCAAGGCCGCTTTTGTAGTGGCCGTTGCACATGCACCTGTTGTATAACCTGAACGCATTTCTTTTTTATCTTTCTTTTTGGAGTTTCCGTCCATTGCTATTCCTTTTCTGCAAGAAGGGAAATTGCATTTAACGCAGCAACCGTGACCGTACTACCACCTTTTCTTCCAACATTTGTAATAAAAGGTACATCTAATTTTGCTAATTCTTCTTTTGATTCAGGTGCTGAGACAAAACCAACTGGTAATCCAATTACTAAACTTGGCTTTGCTTCCCCTTCTTTAATTAGTCGAATTAATTCAAGTAAAGCCGTTGGTGCATTGCCGATGGCAAAGATTCCACCATCAAATTGTTTTATAGCTTTTCTTACTGAAATAATTGCCCGAGTTGTGTTTAAGCGCTTTGCTTCTTCCATAACGTCCGGATCTGAAATGTAAACGTGGACACCGCCGCCATGTTTTTCGATTCTACCTTTACTTACTCCAGCTAAAATCATTTGAACATCCACATATACTTGTTCTCCATTACGTATAGCGTCAATTCCAGCTTGAATGGCTCTATCATGAAATTGCATACTATGGCCTAAGTCAAAATCAGCAGATGCATGAACAACACGCTGAACGACCTTGTATTGGTCATCAGTGAAGGAATGTTCCCCAAATTCTGAATCAATCATATTAAAACTAATGCCTTCAATTTCTTGTGGTTGGACGGTTAGTGGTTTAAATTCTGTTTTAAAATCCATCTTATATTCCTCCTATTGTTTCAATATTTTCAATCGTTACTTATTTAATAATTTCCTCCATATGGCTAAGAACGCTATGGAAATCAGAAAAAGCATTTCCGTATTGAATCTTTGGTCTTTGTATCATGATTGTCTCAATCCCTAGTTCTAGTGCCGCTTCTAATTTTTCATCAACAGAACCTGCTTTCCCACTTTCCTTTGTAATCATCGTTGTTACGCCATATTGCTTGTATAAAGCAGAATTAAATTCCTTTGTAAATGGTCCTTGTATGGCGACAATGTCTTTTTGTGGAAAACCGAGTTTTTCGCATTTTTCCATATTGTCCTTTCTTGGTAGCATGCGAGCAATCACCCTTGTTTCTGGTTGGTTTAACAATTTGCGAGTAAATGTTTCTAATGTTTTACTACCAGTTGTAAGCATGATAATACCCTTTCTTTCAGCTGCTACCGTTGCGGCCTGCTCATAGTTTTCGACTAATGTAATTTTAGGGTGTTGATAGGATTGTGATTCACGCTCATATCTGATATAAGGAATTCCGGCTTCTTTTGCACTTAATAGAGCATTTTTGCTTGCTTCTTCGGCAAAAGGGTGACTAGCATCAACGACAGCTTTAAAGTCTTGTTCTTGAATCATGTTTACAAAATCCAGATGGGTTAGTCTTCCAACATAAACATCTAGCCCCACCCTTTGCATTTCTTTTCCTGCATTTTCTGTCACGACAGTTGTAAGAATATTGTATCCTGCTTCTTTTATGGTTAAGGCTAATGCTCTTGCATCACTTGTACCGGCTAAAAAGAGAATCATCGTTTTTGAGCCTCATGTTCATGGTGGTGATGGTGGTGATGATCGTGGTCATGGTCGTGATCATGATGGTGGTGATGGTCGATATGCTCCATCGCTTCAATTCGATAAACACACGTATCACAGTTCATTTTCACTTCACCACGTAATGCCTCTTCAATTCGGTCGTTAATAATGGTTCTTAACCTTGTATGGAACCCAAAATAACCTGCAAGCTTGAACTCAATACCTGGATATTTTTGCTCAAACTCTTTGATCATGCTTTCAAGGCGTTTGATTAAAATGCCTGTAAAAAGAAAATAGGGTAATATGACGATCCTTTTTGCTCCTAACTTGATACAGCGTTCAACGCCTTCTTTTACTAAAGGATCTGTAACACCCATAAAAGCTGGCTCTACAAATTTATAGTTCAGTTTTTCCCATAATAAGCGAGTGATCTTATATAAATCACTATTAGCATCAGGATCGCTTCCGCCTCGGCCTAATAAAATGACAGCTGTATCCGGATCTTCTTCATTTATTTTCTCGCCGACTTCTTCTAAACGGCTTTTACAAATTTCGATTGTTTCCTCATGAATGCCGAACGGTCTCCCATACGTAAACGAAACATGTGGGTATTTCACCTTTGCTTCATCAATCGCCGCAGGGATATGGATTTTTGAATGTCCAGCTGCTAGCAGCATAAGTGGAATGACAAAAACACTTGTCGCACCCTTTTCTACGCATGTTTGAATGCCTTGATCAATCGTTGGCCTTTCAAACTCTAAAAAACATGTTTCGACTAAAAGCTCTGAATCTATCTGTGGCTTTAATTCTTCAATGGTTTGCCTTACCTGATCATTTCCTTCTGGGTCTCTACTTCCATGTCCAACTAATAAAATTGCTTTCATATGCTTCTCCCCTATCCCTTTTAATCTCCACATGGAGCTGGTTCAATTTCAATCTTTGGTGTCATATCTTTATATGTATAGCCTTGTATAGTTCCAACACGTCTAAAATATTTGAAAAACCTCTCATTTGGATGTCCTTTTTCTTTGTATTCATAGACAATATTTTCAATAACCTCGACGATTTTGTCTGGCTCAATCCCTTCCGCTACGGGTTGACCTGCGTGGGCTGTTCTTCCAACTGTTTTAGCACCTAAAAATAAATCGAATTTTCCCTTTCTAAATATAATTCCAATGTCTTCATTTACCGCACCGAAACATGCCATACCACAGCCGTTGAAGCCAACCTTCAACTCCTTAGGTAAATCAAGACCGCTTAGCTTTTGATGAAGCTCTTCTGCATGAGGAATGGAATCTTTCTTTTCCCCTTCACAAAAGTCACATGCTTTGAGTTGAAAAACATCGCCAATAGGTTCTAATAGAAACCCAACATCGCTTAACTTTTTCGTGATCACGTCGGGTTCACTTGTAGGAATTCTTAAAATAATTTGATGGTGTGGTGTATATTCCATAGAGCCTTCACTACCAACAACCTCAGCAAGTGTCATCATTTGTTGTGGTGTAAACTTCTTATTGGCAACTCCAGGGCTTACAGCTAATTCAAAAATGGAGGTTACCGTGTTTTTTACTGGAATTTGTTCATGTATCTGGTTTTCGATTGTTGTCTTGTTTGGATCACGATCTACTTTTTCAAGAGCCTCTAGAGCAATTTGTAGTGAACTTTCTTCAACTTTGTTCGGCTTTGCCTTTTTTGTTGGCGGCATATCATTGATCCCTTTATGTAGAGCCCATGGCTCGTTTTCATGTCGGAGTCGTTCATGTGGCTTTAACCGTTGTTCAGTTGAATTTAACGTGTATTTTCGTTGATAGCCTCTAGGAGTGATCAATTTATTGTCATATAAAAAAGTTGTCGAGTTTCCAATGACAACGGTTGTGAGCATTCCAATATCATAATCAAGCATATGTTCAAGGTCGGTAATGACGATATGTTGCCGATCACGATAAGCGCTTTTGACAAGTCCAACTGGTGTAGATGGTGATCGATAGTTTAAAAGAATTCTTTGTGCTTCTTGAATTTGTCTAGTTCTACGGCCGCTTTTTGGGTTATAAAGCGTAACAACAAAATCAGCCTGTGCCGCTGCATCGATCCGCTTTTCGATGATATCCCAAGGAGTTAGATGGTCACTTAGACTTATTGTGCACGCATCATGCATGATAGGGGCTCCTAATAAGGATGCACAGGAATTGATCGCCGAAACACCAGGAATAACTTCCACACTAACTCCTGTTGCTTCCTTCCAACCTTTTTCAATCAATACTTCATATACAAGACCAGCCATTCCATATACTCCAGCATCGCCACTTGAAATAACTGCTACTGTTTTTCCTTCTTCAGCAAGACGTACGGCCGCTTGGGCACGGCTTACTTCCTCTGACATTCCAGTACTAATAATCTCTTGATCTGTCAATAAATCTTGAATAAGCTCAACATAAGTTTTGTATCCAATAATACAATCGCTCTCCTGTATGGCATCCTGAGCTCTTTTTGTCATATGCTCAAAACTTCCCGGTCCGAAACCAATAACAAGTAATTTTCCTAGCAATGAATATTCCTCCTTTAAAAACCGTATCAAGTTAACGTATTTTAACTAAACCTTACTTTTTTGTTTATCTATTCCAACAATAGATTCTGATTGTTCAGGAGCGATAAACTGATGTTGATCATATGTATAAATCACACTTTCTTCTATCACTCTTCCGCCAACTAGGTGATCTTGGACAATTTCCCTTGCTAATTCAGGGGACGCAGCCTTATACCATACTCCTTCGGGATAGACCACAACAACACAAGCATCTTTACATCTGCCATTACAGCGTGTTCTTGTTGTATGGATTTTATGGTCCATTTCTAAGTTTGTAATTTCTTCCCGTATCGCTTGTGTAACTTCTTCGCCGCCTTTTCTCATACAGCTACTTCCATTGCATATTAAGACATGGTGTTGTGTGTCCGTTAAGTTCCAAGTTGTCATCTAAACACTTCCAATCTATTTTTATTTGAGAAATATAAAAAAGCACCTCCATATAGGCAGAGGTGCATGAAAAATACCGCTAAAACTTTAGCGTTTTTAACTACACGTCTACCTATATGCCCGTAGGTATATGTATGAAAAAAAGGCAGGTCTCCTGACTAAGGTTCATCGCTTTATTACGTCTTCCCAAGTTGAATTAGTGACATCGTGTAATAAAGCTCACCATTACAGTGGCGGGTACCGTGTCGGATTTTAACCGACTTCCCTTTTGGCACAACAAGTTGTTATGCACCTTTCTCTCAATCTATTAAGTTACTCATCCTTAGCGTATTACTTCATATTACAAATTATGTCCAATATAAATAATAACGAAAAAAGCAAAAAATCCGCTCATAGAACCTGAGCGGATGAAAAGGGTAGACGAAAGCAATCCAAGCTAAAAATTGATTATGGCTGCGGTCGTCTCACCTTCTCACCTCCCGAAGAAACTGAAACTTTATAAATTAAGACAGGTCTCCTGACTTGTGCTTCACTCTACTTTAAGCCCTTCCCATATAGATGACTTTTTAAAAGCATCTTTACAGTGGTCTACTTATTTCGTCAGCACTTACAGTTGCGGGGACAGTTCTGGACTTACACCAGATTCCCTATTAAGCCTATTAGGCATCCTAATTTACTTGCTTAAATATTTTGAAAAATATAGTTATGATAAGTTACTCGTATTATCATAATAGAACTTTCGGGACATTTCAACGTATTAATTGTAAATATGACAAAAGTTTCATCAAAGACTTTTCTAATTCATGTAAATAATGGGCTAGCAGTCTCAAATGAAAACGTATGTCTTTCGAAACATGAAAAGCTGTGAAAATTGAAATTAATAAGCACCGCAGTAGGGTGATTAACAAGAGTATGAGCGTGTGTCAACCACTTTGATAAAACTATGCTTCATCTTTTTCGTCATATGCAATCAATACAATGTTCTCATTTGTTTCGTTTCGAAGCTCATTTTCTAGAGTTAGAATTTTTTTGAGTTGATGATCATCAAGGTTTGCTACTGGAAAATTGTCATAAACACTCATTTGCAATGCTCCCTTCACTCTTTATATTAAAATTTTGAGCTTTCTTCATTGTTTTTATGTAATTTATTTTTAAAATAACTTTGTTATCAAAATAATTTTAGAGCATTTAAAATGGCAAAAGTAGTAAGGGGAAAATTGTGAACGTGCGATATTTCCATATTTTACATCTAAAAGTTAAATTTTAATTTAGAGATGATGTGATCATTTTATCTATATGAATTTATTTTGCTAAAAAATTAAATTCACTAAGAAATAATAGGTTAGTTAATGCCAGTGTAATGAGGTAAGTTACTTCCCAATTAACATTTTATTTCTGAAAAAAAGATTAATTCTTTGACTATCTTAGGATTTTTATAGTAATACGGTACAAGGATATTATATAGTTATCTTTTTTAATCAATAATCAAATTGTTTATTTATTTCCGATTTGATATATTAATAGAATAATTAGATGGTTGAAATGAAAAATAGAGAGAGTGAAGTGTTATGAAGAAGTTCTCTGTCCTTTTATTCCTCGTGTTAGCTAACTTGTTTTGGGCCGGTAACTATGTATTTGGAAAGTATCTTATTGCGGAGATGTCACCTCTACAAATAACTTTTTCAAGATGGTTAATCGCAGTAATCCTGTTAATTCCTATTGCTCATTGGGTTGAACGTCCAAATTGGAAAAATGTTTGGAGTGAATGGAAAACCCTCCTTATTTTAGCTGTATTAGGGGTTATAAGTTATAATTTTCTTTTGTATGAAGCATTACAATACACGACTTCCTTAAATGCAGCATTAGTTAATTCAATTAATCCTGCTGTGATCGTTTTATTTTCAGTTTTATTCCTAAAAGAAAAAATTTCATTTAAAAATGGAATTGGATTAATGGTTTCTCTTCTAGGTGTCTTACTTGTTTTAACAAAAGGTAAATTACACATGATTATTCATACTAATTATAATCAAGGTGATTTACTTATGTTAATTGCAATCTTAGTTTGGACAATCTATTCAATCATAGGCAGAAAAACAAAATCCATTCCTCCCATTGCAGCAACTTCTATAACGGTTATTTTTGCGCTACTCATTATGCTGCCGATGGTTATCGTCTCTGCTCCTGACTTTAATTATCATTTAAGTAAACAAGCGATTGCCAGTATTGTTTATATGGGTATTTTTCCTTCAGTTGGCTCTTTTATTTTTTGGAATATATCACTTCGACAAATTGATGCAAGTAAAGCTGGGGTTTATTTAAACTTAATCACTGTGTTTACGGCTATTTTTAGTTTACTATTAGGAAATACGATTTCTTTTATTCAAGTAGTCGGCGGTTTACTTGTCTTTACTGGAGTTTATTTAACAAGTGATAAAGGAAAAAGAGGAAAGGTAAAACAACTGTCACCATTGGAAACACAGGTATGATAACAGATGAAAAAAAGTGCTAAGCTTGATGCTCAGCACTTTTTCCTTTATTTAAGGCTATTTTCGTAAATATTGTAGCTATTAAGAAATTATAGGAAATTAAAGGAAATAACCTTGTATCAATTATAGTGGCATCTTTTCTTCTAGAGTAGAGTACCTTATCAGATAATTAGGTCAGTAAACAACTTTTAGAAAAAGCCTTATTTAAAAAACACCTTGTCCACATTGTATTTTGCTTGAAGGGTATTAATCGCATACGTTTCGTATATATCTCTTTCCATCGGATCTTCAACGATGGCTGTATCAATTCGATAAATTTCATCTCGATGATCCTTTAATGGTGAAACTGTATCTTCAAGGTGCTTTTTCACACGTTGTCTCAGTTTTCTTGCTTTTCCTACAAACAAGAGCTCGTCCTGTCTGTTAAAAAATAGGATGATCCCACCCTTATCTCTTGGAATTTCATGAAGGTCAATAAAGCCTTGAATAGACTTTATAATAGGTGTATTTTCCTGATCAGGTTGTTTTCTCTTTATGATCGAGACATCACTTTTTGGTAATTTAATGTTAATCAATATTACACTTCCTTTATTGTTGTTGTTTGAACCTTATTTAAATATAGCTTTCCTTACTGTATTATACAATCTTTTTTCATAATTACATCTCATACTATGGTAACCAAAAATGCTACTAACAATAATTGAACTTCTCTTCTAAATTATGCAATAATGAAAGAGATGAAAGAAAAGGGATACATATTAGGAGGGATTAGCAATGGTTGAACATATTGTCATTTTAAAATTTAATGAACAGACTACATTAGAACAACAAACAGAAGCTATTCAAAGACTAAAATCGTTAAAGCAAGAGATTCCAGGTATTGTTGATATTCAAGCGGGATTCAATTTTTCTGAGAGAAGTCAAGGTTTTGAAGTTGGCCTTACTGTTCGATTTGAGGATAGACAAGCTCTAGAAGTATATGGTCCTCATGAGAAACATCAGGAAGCTGTTTCTTTCTTAAAGGAAATTGGTCTATCAGATATAATTGTTGTAGATTTTGAACTTTAAAATGAACGAGGATGATCAATTGACTGATGTAAACTGATCATCCTCATTGTTTTTTCTTATTCCAAGGATGTAAGTATGGATATTGCTTCTTTCCCTATTAAAAAGCCTCCAATTGCGTACGCCTCTCCTCGATCTTGAAGCTCTTTAAGAGTGGATTGCTCACTGTTTATTATTAAGCGATAAAGCTGATCATCTGTTTCTGCTTGAAAAGCATTGTTCAAATAAGTTGCTGCTTCATCAAGCGCTTGTTTACCTCGATGCATCACTTCGTAAAAAGAAATAAATCCATGCATCACACCGTTGTATCGAATGGCTTTTACAGGTGTTTGATGTTCAGCTAACCTTTTTGCATATTCTTCTCCTTCATCACGTAAAGGATCAAACTCTGCCGTGATGATGAGTGCAGGTGGTAAATTCTTAAGGTTTGCATCAAGGGGTGATGTGTATGGATTTGACCACATCTTTTCATCTGGGGTGTAATTTTCTCTAGCTTTCTCCATGACACTTCTTGAAATTAAATAGTAGCCACTATCATAGGTTTCCCGTGAGGAAAAAGTAACATCCTGAAAAGTTGTTAATGGATAAAATAAAGCTTGAGCAGTTATTTCAGGTCCTTTACGATCACGAGCCATCATGGTTACAACAGTAGCAAGATTTCCCCCGGCACTATCACCTGCTACAGCTATTTTGGTCGGATCTCCATTAAATAGATCAGCATTTTCCGCAGCCCAAAGTAGTGCTTCATAGCTATCCTCTGTTGCTGTGGGAAAAGGAAATGTAGGTGCAAGTCGGTATCCTACGGAAATAACCACACTATTCGTTTTGGAGGCTAATGCTCGGACAATATTGTCATGTGTTTGAATATTGCCGTACCCTTCTAAAAATGCTCCACCATGGTAATAAAGAACGATAGGATGTGGTCCAGCTGCTTTTGGTTGATAGACTCTGACTGGAATTTCTGCACCGTCAGACATTTCGATATTAAATGTGTTTCTGTGAAAACGGGATTCACCAGATCTTGAAAAAATCTTTGGAGTTTTCATATCGGAAGTAACAATTCTTTTATCCACCGCATGTAATAAAACAGCAGTTTTTGCTGGTACTTTTCCAGCTTCAGTATGAGTCCAATATTCAACGGTAATGATAATACCTAAGCAGCATAATAGTAAAATAGTTAGACATGTGAGGACGAGTTTCTTTAGTTGTTTAATCATGTTGTTGCTTAATCCGCAAACACTCCTTTTTAGGATCTCTTGAATTCTTTTATTCTAGTATAATAGATGAATTATAGAATAGGATAAGCCAATTTAAGGAAGAGATCCTTTTTGTGAAAAACCTCCAATTCATTTAGAATTGGAGGTTTAGATCTGTAAGATTTCTCTTATATCTTCTTCTGTAAGTGTAGAAGTTTTATTTCCATTTGATTCAATAATTTCAGCAACAAGGTCTCTTTTCTTATCTTGTAACTCATTTATTTTTTCTTCAATTGTTCCTTTTGCTACGAGCTTAATAACTTGAACGGAATTTTTCTGCCCGATTCTATGAGCTCGATCGGCAGCCTGTTCTTCTACCGCTGGATTCCACCATGTATCATACAAAATGACCGTATCAGCACTCATTAAGTTAAGGCCTGTTCCGCCAGCTTTGAGGGAAATAAGGAAATAATCTCGCTCTCCTTTATTATATCGATCACAAATCGCTACTCTCTCTTCAGCAGGAGTTTGTCCATCCAGATAAAAGAAAGAAAGCCCTCTTAATGTAAGCTCACGACCAATTAGCTCAAGCATTTTTGTAAACTGTGAAAAAATTAACACTCTTCTTCCAGAAACCTTTGATTCTTCAATGATGTGTAAAAGTTGTTCAAATTTAGCAGAACTGCCTTTGTAACCATCGACAAACAGTTTTGGATGACAACAGATTTGACGTAATCGAGTTAACCCTGCTAAAATTCTAATCCGATTTTTGCGAATCGTTTCTTTGTCTAAATGCTTTAGTGTGTCATGTCTTAGTTTTGCCAAGTACGCAGCATACAGTTTCTTTTGTTCAGGAAGAAGTTCAACTGAGTCGGTTTCCTCGAACTTTTTAGGGAATTCATGTAATACATCTTCCTTCATTCTTCTTAATAAAAAAGGCTCAATTCTACGTGAAATCGTTTTTGGTGTTAACTGACTATACTCCTTTAACCCTAAAAATAACTGAGGGAACACAACGTGGAAAATGGACCAAAGCTCTTCAAGTGAATTTTCCACCGGTGTCCCAGTAAGAGCATAGCGGTATTTTGATTGTATTTTTTTCGCCGCACGCGCTGTTTGGGTCAAAGGGTTTTTAAAAGCCTGTGCTTCGTCATAAAATACTGTATGAAATTCTTGTTTTTCATACCATTTGATGTCTTTTCTTAATAATGGATAAGATGTAATGACCACGTCTATATCTTGTACGTCCCGTTGATGTGACTCTCTTTCTGATCTATTACCATCAAGTACAATTGCGTGTATTGCAGGAGCAAATTTAAAGAATTCACTTAACCAGTTGTATGTTAATGAGGATGGACAAACAATAAGTACAGGACTCTTTGAATCACGTATTGTTGAGAGCTCTGACATGATAAACGCAATGCTTTGTACTGTTTTCCCAAGGCCCATATCATCTGCTAAAATACCTCCGAACCCATAGTGTGCAAGGGTCTTCATCCATTTAAAGCCGACTTTCTGATAATCTTTTAAAATGGTGTCTAAGTTTTCAGGGATTGGAAACTCCAAACTTCCGGGTTCCTTAATGGTTTTGTAAAATTGGCGAAAAGATTCTTCCAATTGAAATGATTCACTACCATCCACATAATCAAGAAGCTGAAGACTTTGCTCAATTGGTAGCTCAAGACCTTCAGATAAGCTTTTACCCTGGATATATGGAGCTTGAAGAAAACGCTGAATTTCATTAAATTCTCTTGTTTCCAGAGATAGTAATGAACCATCTCTTAAGCGGAAGTACTTTCGTTTTTCCTCAAGTGCTATTAATACTTCACGAATCTCATTTTCGTTTATACCATTCATTTCAAAGGTGAATTCTAACCAATTTGTTCGTTCTTTTTTCATCTTTATTTGAATTTGTGGTTTAATATTTTCCCTGAAAATTCGGGATCTAACCGCTGTAGTAGCATATAGATGTGAAATTTTTTGAAGCTTTGGGACTACATGATACAAGAATTCATATTCAAGCTCTTCATTTTGCAAGTAAAAACCGCCTTCAGTTTTCGAGAATAAGCTTTCTTCCATCATTTTTAAAATATGATCTTCCTTATCAATATCCCTAATCAATATCGTTCCTGCTGGAGGCTCACGAGTTTCTAATGGGTTAAGAATAATATTTTCATAATGAAATTCGATACCTACAAGTAACCGATTTTTTATTCGATCGAGATATATTTTTGCTACCAAGGGCGTTTTGTTCATTAAGCTACTCACTGCGTGAGAGACTGTAACTTTACCAAGTTTTCTAAGACCGGGTACTACTTTTTCAAAAAAGAAGTTGATTTGGTTTTGAGCTATCAACATTCGATGTGTACCAGAAGAAATCGTCATTTGTTGCAGTTCAGACAAACGCGAGGAATCATCTTTCTCTAGAAATGAAAGTTTATTTTCGTACAAAACAGCGTTATAAGGCTGTAAAACAATCAACTCACTCAGCCCATTAATTGTTAATTCAATTCCATTATTTCGAGCTTTTCCTATATGAAAATCAATCGGAAGTAACTCTTCTGATTCTAAAATTCCTTGGAAGGTTTTATTCCGATATTCTATTTTCGTTATTGGTGCATGAAGAAGTAAAGGAAATATTTTTTCAAAAGAAGTTGGCGGAATGAGTAAGATCTTGGAATTACTCCTTACATTAATCATTCGATTTTTATCGTCTTTGTAGAACTTCTCATCATGAACAATTTGAATAAGCTGTTTTAAGATCACATCATCCTCACGTTGAAAGCAATGCTTATCTTGATGAAATAAAAATGTATCGGATACTTGAAATGGTTTTCCTTGTTTCATTTTTTCTAAAAAGAGACTGATATTATTTACTTTCTTTTGATTTATACTCAATTCTATACCAAATAAACAATGACCATTTTCCTTTGTGACAGTTTTACACAAAAACTCAGCATTTAGCACTTGCCGGTTTTCAAAATGAAATTGTTTCCCACTAGATCGTATTGGTTGATTTTTAAATAATGTGATTAATCCTTCTGTTAATTGTTCATCTGGTAATTCTGTTTCATCGTAAGGCATTGTTCCATTACGTTGTTGTTCGTATATCGATAATAAAACCGCAGCAATATGCTGGCAATCTTTATCAAAAGAAGCTAGTTTTGGACAGGAGCACTCTGCCTGAAGCTCTCCTTTTGTGTTCAGTTTTATGGTTACATCAAAATCATCTGCTCCCTTGACTGTTGCTTTATAAAGCTTGTTTTGATAGGAATCATAGATCACTTTATTTGCATGATAAAAAGCACTTCCTCTTTTGAAGGACGTCATGCCACACATATCTTTTATGATTTGTTGAGTTAATTTTATATTCAATGTTTGGCACCTCCTGAGGGTTTTTATAGGTATTTTTCAAAACTTATTGCTCTTATATTTTTATATCAGATAATTATCAAACTACAGTTTACCATGAATTTAATTGATATAGGTAATCCGGTATTTGAATGACCGTCTATTAAAAAACATTTCCTGGGCAAGCGCAAAAACTGACAATTTTCTATAAATTTAGTTATGATCAAAAATGTTGGTAAACCCATCTCTTCCTATAAAAAGGGTATTTAGGATTAGATATAGAATATAGCTAAAAGAATTTTTAAGATAAGGATGATGAGAATGTCAGTAAATTATTGTATAAAGTGTGGTTCACCAATGGAAAAGCGTGAGATAGATGGTGTAACAAGAAAAGCGTGTCAAAGCTGTGATTTTGTGTTTTGGGGAGATTATAGTATTGGTGTTGGAGGATTGGTGATAAAAGATCAAAAAATCCTCCTCGTTAAACGTGCGCATGATCCTGGTAAAGGATACTGGACAAACCCCGGTGGTTATATTGAACAATTTGAGAATATTGAGGAAACAATTGTCAGAGAAGTGAAAGAAGAAGCAGGTATTAATGCGAAGGTAAATCGAATTGTGGCGATCAGAGATCTTCCACGACAGGTACATAATTTATATATAGCCTTTGCAATGGAATATCTTGATGGTGAACCAAATCCTGATGGTATTGAGTCTGATGAAGCGGGATTTTATAGTCATGAGGAAATTGAGACTATGAATGTGGCTCCCTTTACAAGATGGTTGGTAAAAGTAGCGTTTGAAGGGAAAGAACGTGGATTAAATAAAGATGAGGAAACAATGTTGAAAGATCATTTGCTGTATTCTGTTTAAGTTTAAAAAGACCTGTGCATATAACAAAAATACCTCTAAAGGATGTTACAATCATCCTTTAGAGGTTATTGGTCAATCTGCTTTTTTACTTCATCCCGAATAGATTCAATAAGCTGATCTGATAAATTGGCTGGTAGTGATGAGTTGTTTTCTAATACCCATGTATTTAAAATTTCAAGGTCTGACTTTTTAAACGTGATACTGTATTCTTTTTTATTATGAGTAAATTCAGTTGTAACCGCTTCTTCCCCATCAAACCCATCATCAATAATCATATGTGTAATTTCATAATTTTCCACAAAATTCTCTCCTCTACCTAAGACTGTATCATATAGAATTGACTATAACTGATGTTTTATACTCGATTTCTAATTGTTAAATCAGAGCTTCTGCAATTAATCGGTACGATTTTAATCGATCTTCCGGAGAGTGAGTATTCGTGACAATCATGATCTCATTTGCTTGATAAGAAGCTTGTAAATCGTTTAACTTCTCTTTGACCTCTACTGGATTACCAATGATCATTTTTTGTTTTAGTTTCTCCTTAGTTTGTTTCTCAGAATCAGAGAAAGGATATTCTTTTGCTTCCTGAATAGAAGGGATTCCTTTTTGTCCTTCTCCTTTTTCTTTTTGAATTGCCCAGAGTAATGAGCTTAATGCTATTTCTTTTGCACGCGATGTTGTTTCTGCACAGAATACAGATACAGTTAAAATAACATCAGGTTTTCTTCCCGTATTCCTTGCTCTAAAATGATCGAGATATTGTTTGATAATATCAGAGCCATTATTGTCACTCATAAATTGACCGAATGCATAAGATAGTCCTGTTTCTGCTGCTAGCATGGCACTTTTTTTACTAGTTCCAAGGAGCCAAGGTACAGGTGCTCTGTTTGGAATTGGCGAAGCTGTTACCTTTGCATATTCATGGTCAGATGGAAAATCGTTATATAAAAAATGGAGTAATTCATCAAGTGATTTAGGTAAATCCCAGACTTGTTGTAGAAATCGATCTGTCAAAGCATTTGTGGCTTCAGCTGATCCACCTGGTGCGCGTCCAATACCAATATCAACTCGATCTGAGAATAGGGTCGCTAGCATGTTATAGGTTTCAGCCACTTTATAAGGTCTGTAATAAGGCAATAAAACAGCCCCTGAGCCAATTCTTATCGTATTAGTGTTTGCACCAATATATGCTAACATTACTTCAGGAGCTGAACATGCTAGCCCAGCTATGTCATGATGTTCAGCAATCCAATATCTTGTATAGCCTAACTGTTCACCTGCTTGGGCTAAACGTAATGATTCCTGTAATGCATCTTGAGGTGTTTGATTAGAAGAAATAGGTGCTTGATCTAATATACTTAGCCTCATCATATCCCTACTTTCTTATTTTGCCTGCTCTATGATTTGTAACGAAAATTGTGATACTTGGTTTTCCTTATATAAATTTGTTAATGAAGTGGAGTAACTCTTGATTACTCCATAAAAAGTGAGATTTCTTTCCGGAACTTTTACACGAAAATTATTTTCATATAATAAGGTTGTGATTGCATGATAGTCTGTACTAGTAACGAGAAATTCAACTGATATTTGGATGAGCTCATTTACCGTCCTTTCTTCATACTTCTTAACTGAGATCGTTGTATTGTTTAACATGATTTTACTAGCCATAGAATCCTCCTAATTAATTTCTTGTATGTAAACTCCATCATATACTGAATTTCATCTTTTTAAAAATAGATTGACTTGTGGAGGTGATCGTAACTAAAAAAAAAAACGATCTTTCTCTGATGAAAGATCGGATTATCTCAAATTTTAATGTTGATGTTCATGATTTTCGGCTTGGCTTTTTATCCCGTCTTGTAAAAATTCCAATTCATTTCTAGAAAGATCTCCTACAATAAATTGTTTTTGTGGCATTATAATTGAACCATTTTTACTTGCATGTATTTTAGCAAAATAAAGGCCTTCTTGATTTAAATCTTTCGTTACACTATATAAACCGTTACCTATTTCTTTCGCTTGCTCCATCGCATATTTCACAGAACCATCTTGTTTCCAAATCTCAACATGGACATAATCTGCATCCTCTACCCTTTTTTCATTTTGTGTAAGTGAAATGATGATCACATCAGGTTCATTTGACGAAAAAGAGTCAGGAATAATGATTTCAGCATGAAGAGGTTCTTCTTGTTTATATAAAGTAGCAACATTTTGTTTAAGTGAACATGCACTTAGAACCAAGCTAAGTATAAAGAAAGTAAAAATTCTTCTTATCTTTTTCACACCACAATCCACCTCATCCATTTTAAATTAAGCATTGAAAAATTTCTTTATGACAGGTATTCGTTGGATGATGAGCCAGTCTAAGAACCAAACAACCAAAATGGATAGGCCTACAAGTGGGAACAATATGGCTAGTCCAATTAATAGAATGAGAAATAAATTTATTTTTTTACTAATAGATGCTTTTGGTGGACTTAATCCTTTTTTCGGCTTTCGTTTCCACCATAGATAAAATCCGCTACATACAACGAAAATGATACCTAAGCAGATGAAAAGACTAACCAATTGGTTCGCCAAACCAAATTGAGTTCCTTTATGTAAGGTAATTCCCCAAGCAACAATTTTGCCGATCAGACCATAGTGATCATATCGATAGTCAGCAAGGACTGCCCCTGAATATTGATCGATATGGATGGTCACTTCATCTTGTGCTTTTGGTGGAAAAGCAGACAGTGTAAATACTCCTTCTCTATCAGTTGGAAAAATTACCGTATAGCTAGGGTGAATACCTGCAGTGTTTGCAATTAGTAAAACATCGTCAATAGATAGTTGAACAAACCCCTCAAGTGTTGATTTAGGGACATCTAATGTTTCAGCTGCCCAAGGAACATCTGCAATATCTTTTGTTTTTATGGTCGATGTTGGTGCACTTCCAATCCAAACCGAGGGTGGATATCCGTGTCCAGTATTGGTGACAGCTGTTTGAAACTGATTACCCCAAAAACCTGACCATGGCAATCCTGTTAAAATTAAGAATAACATGCCCGCAGTAATCCAAAAGGCAGGAATCGCATGAAGATCTCTTCTAAGTATTTTTTTTCCCTTATGAAACCTTGGTACAAAAATACCTGAAAAACTTATCTTTTTTCTTGGAAACCATAGATAAAGTCCAGTAACAATGAGGACGATTGCCCAACAAGCTACTAATTCAACAATTCGATCTCCTATCGTGCCTGCCATTAGTTCTCCATGAAATTCTTCGATTCTATCCATTATTCGATGATTATTATTTAATATTCCAAGAGATTGTCCCGTGTAGGGATCGATAAAGACTGTAAAAGAATTTTGATTTATCGTAATGGTGATTTCACTAGAACGTGTAGCATCTTCCCCAGGTCGATATTTTGTCACCACTGCATCTGGATAGATCTTCGTCACTTCTTCTATCTGCTGAGATGCTTGTAGTTTCTTACCACTTGCAGTGACTTCGAAATATTCTTTATACAGAATTTGCTCAATTTCCGGTTTGAATAAATAGATTGAGCCAGTTACTGAAAGAATGATGAGGAACGGAGCGAAAATAACTCCTGCATAGAAATGCCATCTCCATATAGTTCGATAAAAAGAGGGTTTTGATTGTTTAAGAGTAACATTATTTTCAATATTAATTAATTCCAATTATTCAACTCCCTTATATTTTCAGCAAAAAATCGACGGTTATGTTTAATTCCCACCTAATCTGTTAAACAACCTAGTGTTTTTCATAAAGCCAACGATTAAATTCATTAAAAAGGTCATATAATATACAGATTATTTTATTTCTTAGGTAAAGAAAAGTAACTTTATAATAAAATTGTGAAAAATATCGAACTCTATTATTTTTATTTTTAATTGAAAAAAGAGCAGAAATAGCTCTTCATTTGCATTACTAATAATACAATTCGAATAGTTGTACAAACTCAAGTTCCTCATAGTCAACGGCATAGTCAATCGCTGACATTTCATCTGAATCCTTTAATGTTGGATCCGCACCAGCCTCTAATAATAATTTTCCTGATTCAAGATCTCCCGTTACAACAGCTGACATTAATGGTGTCCATCCGTAGTCATCTTGAAGATTAGGATCTGCACCATATTCTATGAGAATCGGGAGATATTGTGGTCTTTCATTCACAATTGAAACTAATAAGGCACTTTCTCCATATTCATTAAGCACATTTGGATCTGCCCCATCTGCTAATAATTGCTCTACCGTTTCTTGGTCGTTGTCAATAATAGCTTGCATTAATGGATCATACTCAAGTGGTGCTTCTATTTCACTTAAAAAATCAAGCTTTGAAACAACCATTGCAACACCAACTGAAATCCCGATAAATACCGCCGGGAAGAGGATGAAGACTAGAGCTAAAATTATGATGATTTGCCTTGTTCTTCTTTGCAAACTTACAGTTGGTTCATCATTCATAAATGTTTGTATTTCATGAATTCGCTTTGGAAGCGGAGGATGTGTTGATAGTAACTCTGTAAGTGTTGCAAAGAAACCTTTTTTTTCATTATATTGTTCCATGTATTCCTTAAGGTTCACTTTATTATACAGACGTCTTCCTGCTGCTAGAATTAATAGTCCGTTGATTGCATTCTGTGGTTTCTCTGTATAATAAGCTGCCATACGATCACAAGTATATTCAGCCATCCGTAAGTAACTTGTCCCTAGAAATGGGATCCACATAGCCAATGATACAAATACACTCTTCAGAATATGATTTTGTTTAAGATGTGCTAGTTCGTGCGCAATAATATAATCAATATCAAAGTCAGGCATCTCCTCAGCTATATCAACAAAATCAGAATATAATACAATCATATTTTTTCCTGACAAAGCTAATACTTTTGTTGCGAACGCATTTAATAATCCCCCAGATTCAACAATGTAGACTTCAGGTACATTACTTAATTCCATTTTATTCGAAAGGTCAACGACTTTGTCATACAACTCAGGTAATTGTGACTCACGTAGTCTAACTCCGTTTAATTGGATATGTGACATCGAGATTATATGAGAAAATAACGAAAGAAGAGCAAGTGCTAGGAAAATAAAAATCCCAACGATCGATAAAAGTAAATATAAAGCTATGATACTGGTTGTAATCACACATATAATAAATAGTAGATTTTCATGTTTATGTACTAATGATTGATTTGATTTCATATTATGTTAACTCCTTTATAAGATTTTACGTTAATTGTGCCACAAATAAACTTTAATATATGCTAAATATATTTATGTTTATTATTTGTAAATTAACCAATATACGGAATAAAACAAGGGAATTCCTTTATGTTACCCAGTTTAGCTAAGCTAATATAATTGGTTAGTTTAACAGTAACTCTTACTCATTTCCCCCCCAATTGTTTTATCTAAATGAAAGCTTTTGGAAAGATATCAGTACAACCACCGTATTTCTTCGTAAAACATGTGTCCCCCTCGAGTTGGATTAAACGTAACACATAATTGTTAAAAAAGTTGCTTTAAGTCCTTCGATTTTAAGACTAAGAAACTTTGAGGCAATTCCAAGACTACATAGAACTGACAGTAGTAGCTTTGTGAGAAACTTCTAAGTATCAACCTACATTTAGATAGGACCAGTTTTAAAAACTACGACCATCTCTTCTTGTTTCAATGACTTTAGTAGAATGCCTTTTTCTCTTCCTCCGTATTTACAAAAACAATTAGACTATTTTCCTCATAATATATTTAAGTGCACATATAAAAGACAAAACTGGAGAGAAGGAGGCATATTTAAAGCAATTCTAGCAATTCAATTCTGGAATGATGTGAAAAATCCGCTCAGTTAGTCTGAGCGGATCAACATAAAAACGAAAAGACCAAAAAGATAAGGCTTTAATCGTCTTGCCAACTTCTACCCAAGACATAGCCTCTTAGACAGGTTTCCTACTAGCTTTCAATTTACTTTCTACCATATTAGCATATAATTTTATGGTATATGAAGTGTTCAATAGATATCATCATATAAGAATTCATCCAATTTTTCAACATAAATTGAAATTTTTTACAAATTTTTTCTTCATATGCAATAAGAACAATATTCTCATTTAATTCAGTTCGAAGTTCTTTTCAAGAGTTAAAATTTGTAGTTCTCGGGAGCGAAGTTAGCAACCGGAAAGTTACATTAGGATTCATTTATATTTTGCTGTATTCCGTTTTTTTTTATGGATTATTGATTGAATTCAGTTTAGACCTTTTGTTAAAAAGAGGCACCTGTACACCATTCCCACTCCCCAAATGTTGCTAAGTAGTTTATCCATTTGCTACAGTGCACTAAATAAGTATTTAAATGACAAAGTATCATACCAGATAAAAGGGTTTGGTGGTGATATGGCTTTAAATTCTAAATTAACTCACTCCATTATTAATAAGTTGTCCTTTGATATCATTATTATTCTTTTATAACTAAAGTAAGATGTTGGACATTTTTTTCGTCTAATTGGACAAGATAAAACTGAGCACCTGTTATCTGTGCTTAAAGTTCCTAAACCATTCAAAAGGGGTGTTGTACAATGGCAAGAAATAAATTAGTTGTGCCAGGTGCAGAAAATGCTCTGAATTCCATGAAAGAGGAAATTGCGAATGAATTTGGGGTACAACTTGGAGCCGATACAACCGCTCGTGCAAACGGTTCAGTTGGTGGAGAAATGACCAAGCGATTAGTCGCAATGGCTGAAAACCAACTTCGAAACCATTAACATGAATCTTACATTTAAGGGACCTCTATGTAATGAGGTCCCTACACGTTTATAAATTAAGTTGAAATGCTTTAACAATCACACCGTCGTTAGCAGGTTCAAAATCGTATTGTGGAATTCGATTAAACCCAAATTCCTTGTATAGCTTCATCGCACTTTTCATAAAATCAGCTGTATGTAGGCCTATCGTTTCAATTCCTTTTTCTTTTGTACGGTTGATACATTCAGATAAAAGAGCTGAGGCAACACCTTTTCCTCTAGCCTCAGGACTAACAGCTAATAGGCGAATCTCTGAGTAATCAAGTTGGTCAACTACTCCTTCATAGGCATCAGATTGTGGAGGAAACAAAGCAACACTTCCAACAATTTTCCCTTCTAATTCGGCAACAATTAACTCTACACCAGGCTGAGCATCAGCCTCGGAAGAGATTGCTTGTTTAAGAGCTTGCCAATGATCAGCGGAAATGGCGCTGGAATGTTCGCTATAAGCTTCAATCCTTTGTTTTCTAATAAAGAGTCTTTCTTCTTTTAAAGCATCTCGAATTCTCATTTTTAAATTCTCCTTAATACTTAATAATAAATTTCTCCTTATTTTTACTTATCTTGTGTCTCTCATGATCAGCATTCCAGAACATTAAATCTGGTCCTTTCGGTAATATTTTAACATCTTCCTTATCGGTAAAAATTGTAATGGAAAGATGATAGTGTTTTTTTATCGCATCGAAATCAGTCGTATCTCCAAACCCAGGTGTTTGAAATAAATCACGTACATAGCCTGATAAGTTTGGAAATTCACGAATTAATGTTCGGTTTGTGTTAAAAGCTGTGTAATAGGCTGCATCAAACCGAACTAATGTAGTAAAGAGTCGAACGTCTGAGTCAGTTATATAATCTCCATGCAAGAAACGGTTGCTAGATAGTCTCTGATCCAACTCATCTAAGCGTGAAAATAGTCTATGAAATGAGTCCTCATATGCTTCTTGGGATCGTGCAAATCCACATTTATAAACCCCATTATTAATATCACGAAAAATCACATCATTCAAAGCATCGATATCTGCTCTTAGTTGTTCAGGATATAAATCAGGGGCGTTACTTTTATGATACGGAGACCAAACGGTTTCAAAATAATTAGTGAGTTTAAAGTAATCATTATTTACTGCTTCTCCCTTTATTACATCAACCATAACCGGTACAGTTGGTCTTCCTGTGTATTCCGGATCAGTATTAAGGTAAATTTCACTCACATATTGAATTCCTAAAACAGGGTCAACCCCATTTTCATCAAGCGAAAATTCCCAGTCAACTCGATCAAGTTTTGGACGCAGAGGGCTTGCTGTACCCAAGCTGATTGTATTTTCAAGTCCAAGTATTTTTCGAACGATTACGGCTCGATGTGCCCATGGGCAAGCAGCTGTCCATAATAGTCGATAACGTCCTTCTTCGATCGGAAGTTCGTCTGGTTGATGACCAAAAGGGGTCGTAAATCTATTTACTTGTCGATTAAATGATCCATCAGCCCTGATTTCTGTTGCTTTAGAACTGACTTTTTGTTGAGGGGCTATCTCACAACTTTGATTTTTTTCTGACATGTAGAGTCCACATCCTTTTCAAGTACTACCGTTATTTTAGTTCTTTCTTAAATTATCAGTCAATTAATTGTGCTTACAATTAGCTAAGCACAAAAAGGCCTGAACCCAATAATAAAGGATTCAGGCTTTTGTCAGCTTAATTTGTCATTTTTAATGTATTCTCTTTATCACGTTTCCAAAAAATCTGAAGTGCAAGCAAAGCTGCAAATGCAATGATTCCAGTAATGTCCGATACACCTTCTGGATAGATCAAAAGCAAACCTGTAATGATAGCGATTATTCGTTCTGCCCAGTGTAGCTTTCTAAACCAGTACCCGATAATACCGGCACCAATTGCAATCATACCTGAGAACGCAGTAATGATTACCCAAACTAACTCAAGCCATGTTGTATCTATCATGAGAAGCTGTGGTGAGAGTACAAATATATATGGGATGATAAAGGCTGCTATCGCTAATTTTGCTGAATTGACTCCAGTGCGTAACGGTTCCCCTCCAGCAACACCAGCTGCTGCAAATGCCGCTAATGCAACAGGCGGTGTGATATCTGCTATAATACCGAAATAGAAGACAAATAAATGAGCTGATAGATCTGGCACACCTAATAATATAATAGCTGGTGCAGCAATTGTTGAAGTAATAACATAGTTCGCTGTCGTAGGGGATCCCATTCCAAGAACTAAAGCTGCAAGCATTGTAAGCATTAATGTAGGTATTAAGTATCCTCCAGCAAGATCGATTAAACCATTGGCCATTTTCAATCCTAGACCAGTTTTCGTTACGATACCAACAATAATCCCTGCGGCTGCTGTTGCAGCAGCAACACCTAAAGCAGAACGAGCTCCGTCGACAAGTGCCAATACAAACTGCTTAGGTCCCATTCTTGTATCTTTATTAATAAATCCAACTAGAATGGCAATTAAAATTGAATATAGTGCCGCGTGTGTAACAATCATACCTGACATCAATAGGACAATGACTGAAATAATCGGAAGCAATAAGTAAATTTTCTTTAGTACTTCCTTTCGATCAGGCATTTCTTCTTTAGTTAACCCACGTAGACCAATTCTTTTAGCTTCAAAGTGTGTCATAATCCATATTCCTGCAAAGTAAAGAACGGCAGGTATTGCAGCAGCCTTTGCAATCTCCCAGTACGTAATACCGCCACCAATAAATTCAACCATTAGGAATGCAGCAGCACCCATAATTGGAGGCATTAGCTGTCCACCAGTTGACGCAGCAGCTTCAACAGCTCCGGCGAACTCTTTCTTATATCCGAGTTTTTTCATCATTGGAATTGTAAAAGAACCTGATGTTACAACGTTTGCCACGGAACTTCCACTGATCGTTCCTTGAAGTGCACTAGAGAAAATTGCTACCTTTGCAGGTCCACCAATTCTTCGTCCGGCGATCGAAACAGCTAAGTCATTAAAATATTGTCCTACTCCTGTTCTAACTAGAAACGCTCCAAATAATAGGAATAAGAAAATGAAGGTCGAAGACACCGCAAGAGGTGTACCTAAAATTCCCTCAGTAGTAAAGAACATAGTCTGTACGAGTCGCTCAAGGGATAATCCTCTGTGTGCAAGAAAACCTGGCATAAATTGACCGTACAAGCCATATATCAAGAAGATAACAGCAATTATAGTAATCGGAAGACCAACTGCTCTTCGTGTTGCTTCAAGAACTAATAAAATAGCAATAACACCAACAATAAAATCTATTGTTGATAAACGACCGACACTCATGACTAAATCATTAAAGAATAATGGCCAATATGCACCTACTCCAACACTTAGTAGAGCTAAAACAGCATCATACCAAGCAATTTGAAGCTTCCCCTTTTGACGCTTCTTTCGATTAGCTGGGAAAAGTAAGAAAATTAATGATAATGCAAAACCTAAGTGAACAGTCCTTTGAATCTGAGCAGTAAATACACCGAAAATGGCTGTATATAATTGGAAAAGGGAGAATGCTAATAATCCTAAAAATGCAATCCACCCAATAATTCCAGTAAGCTTCCTCGTGCCCGCTTCAGGGTCGTATTTTTCTAAAAGAGCCTGTTGTTCCTCTTCAGTTAGAGTCTTTATTTCTTCATTTTTACTCACTGATGTTCACTCCTTTCAATTGCTCCCAAAATGATAATTTTTTTGTTGAAATCCTTATCCAAGTCCCTGGACTAATAAAATTAGATAATGTATATGTGTGGTCCTTATAAATAATTCGATGGTCTGCTCTCACTTGTCCAAGTCTTAAATCAATATATTGAAATTGACGATTCATATTTGTGATATAGTATGTACCATTTCTTTCCTCAAATACCTCGTCCCCTTCTGCATTAGAAGGCATTCCAACCGCGAAATCTTCGTATGAAAGCTCCTTAAGCGTAATTTGCTTGTCCGAGGCGGAGTATGTTTCAATCACATCTGAGAGGTGAATGGAATGGGTGTATTTAATTTGAAAGGTTTGTTCAACTTCTATAGGTAAGTAAGCGAGAATTTTGTCTTCATCTTCAAATGTGAAGGCAATAATTTGTTTATAAGGAAAGAATAATGAAAATGCCATAAGTAAAAGTAGAGGTATGATTATTAAAAATATTTTTAATTTCATAATACCCAGCCTTTATTTCATTTGTAACAATGAAATCGATAGACCGCTCATGCGATCTATCGATATGTTAAAGCAATTATTTTGAAATGCCTTTTTCTTCAAAATATTTAACTGCGCCAGGATGTAATTCTAAATCGCCTAAACCTTCTAATGCTGTCTCAGGTGTTATGAACTCCCCTTTAGCATGTGTGATTTGATCAGTGTTTTCAAATAGAGCTTTTGTCATCTCATAAACTAAATTTTCATCAAGATCCTTAGAAGCTACTAGCATTGCTTTAACGGCAACAGTTTTTACTTCGGACTCAAGCTTGTATGTTCCGCTCGGTACAGTGTCTTCTGAATAGTATGGATACTTCTCAACTAATTCAGCAATTTTATCTTCTGCAATCGGAATGATTACAACGTCTTTTTGTGCTGATAATGCTTCAACTGCTCCAGTTGGAGTACCAGCAGTAACGAATGCTGCATCAATATTACCTGCTTGAATTCCATCAGTGGATTCATCAAATGATAGGTTTTGCACTTTAATATCATCAGTTGTTAAACCGTGGATTTCAAGAATTTGCATCGCGTTGATATAAACACCAGATCCAGGTGCACCAACTGATACAGCTCTTCCTTTCAAGTCTTCTACTGATTTTATTCCGCTATCTGCAGTTGTAACAAGTTGAACTGTCTCTGGATAAAGAGATGCAATCGCTTGGATATTATCGATAGCAGCTCCCTCAAACATTTCCTTACCTTCTAGTGCATATGAAGCTATGTCTGTTTGTGAGAAAGCAAGCTCAGCTTCACCATTTCTCAGAGTTTCCATGTTCTCTGCAGAAGCCCCAGATGTTTGGGGTGTAATATTCGCATCTGTGTTATCAGAAATAATATTTCCGATTTGTCCACCAAGTGGATAGTATGTACCACCAGTACCACCAGTTAATAGGCTTAGGTTTTGTGTACCGCCACCGTCACTAGTGCCACCTTCTTCACCAGCACCGCTTGTCCCGCCTTCATTACCACCACCACAGGCAGTAATAATCATCGTGAGTGTAAGCACCATGATGAATAAAAAACTACTACGAAGTTTTTTCATCGTGTAAAGCCCCCTTTTTTTGGTAATTTTGTGTGTAGAAACACATCATTATACTACCATAGGTTATTATAAGCTTGTCAAATGAAATGTTAGATTATTCTACATAGTAGTTTGTAATTAATAGACAAACTAAAATGACCAAAATGAATGTCTATCATTATTAGATGCACCAACACATCCTCTAACGCTAGAGGATATGTTGGTATAATTCATTATTCGTCGGCTTCTTCATTTGAACGGTTTGTTTGCGTTGGTAGAGTATCCCAGAAGCTAATATCAGCTTTTTTTATTGATCCATCTGATATAGCACGAACTGTAGCATCTAACGTTGTGATCGTTTGTTTAATGAGGTAGCCATTACTCTTTTGGCCAAGTGCGTAAGACTCGTAATAATGGTCTGACATTCCTCGCATCTCAAAAAGAAGAGTTGAGATATCATAGCGAACTGCTGCACCATTTCGACCAATATTTTCTCCCGAACCTCCATTATACTTTCCAATATGACCCCAACCGGTATCTTCAATCGAATGATAAACAACTGATCCTAGTTGTTTCGACGCTTCTAAAACTTCCGGTTTTACGTTTAAGTTTGTAGGATACAGTATAGAACCTGAAACAAGCTCCCCATTTGTTTGGCTTTCAGTACCCTGATGATGAAGGTCAATCATATAATCGATCGTATATTTTTCAAAGACATTTTCATGAAGAACTCTTGCTTCAGGCTCCATCTCTTTCGTAGCTTTATCATGTTCACGGTTTAAATCCACATTATTGGCATTATAACGTGTTAGATGGCGGTCTCCGTCTGCTAAATAATCTTCTAATGAAAAATTAACGTCACCCATAGCTCCATCAGCATTCAACATTGGAATAATGAGGACATTCACATTATCCAAAACAACTTTTGTTTTATTTGTGCCTAAGTGCTTAATGAATTCAAGTGCACCTTCAGTAGTTAGCTGTTCATTACCGTGCTGCTGAGTAAGAAATAAAATTGTTGGGTTTTCAGGGTTTGATATGTATTTCGCCATGTAGATGTCTCGACCTTTGACTGTTTGTCCAATCACTTCAAGCTCCATTGCTTCTTGTTTGTGATCTTGAGTTTTTAAGTAATCTACTAGACTTTCATATGTATGGAGTATAGAGGTTTGGATTGATCCATTTCCAGTGTTAGGACCATTCCCAACCGCACCAACAGGTAAAGAAACAGCCGTCATGGCAACAAATGCTAATAAACTAGATAGATAAACGGATAACACTTTCTTTTTTACACTCATACTTATTTTAATTCCTCCCCGTTGAATAATTATGGCACATTATTATTTTACAATTATTTGTGGGGTGTAGTAATAGAGTGGATCACCTATCAATTAGACATATTTTGCTGTAAAGACTATTTTCTAAAAGAGTTTAATTATGACTTTAATATTATTCTTTCATAGTAAATATGAAGTGTTTAAAGGTA
>JAPSLU010000294.1 GCA_031180405.1 Bacillus sp. (in: firmicutes)
GAGGAGACTCAAAAAATTGACCATGCAAGCGATGCTTACTTTTGCTGCCATGAATTTAAAGAAAATGGCCACCTGGACTTGGAAAGGTCCAGTGAATACTTGATAAAGAGACTCGAAGAGGCTCATTCTTATAAAATTTAAAGAAAATTTATCACAAATCTCGAAAGGGGTTCGGAATGTAACTCATTCCGAACCCCTTTTGTCGACAATCAGAAGCTCCCTGTATAAGGGAACTTTTGTTGTTAAGAGTTTTGTAACACACACCCTGTTACAAATTGCATCCAGGCATATCCACCTATTTTGACTGTTTCACATACAGGTGAATCTCTACTAGGGTCTAAGCATACAAAATCAATGTGTTGAACAGCAGGATGCTTTCCGATTTCTAGTAAACTATCAAATAGCTCTTCTGTACTCATCCCTCCTGGAGTAGAGGCTGGAACACCTGGTGCAACGGAAATGTCAAGAACATCAAGGTCAATAGTTACATAAATTCGATCAACCCTATTGGCTAATTTCTGTAGAGAATGAAGAACAGATGTAACGACACCTTTCTTTCGAGCAGCTTTTAAGGGGATGATGTTTATATGGTGCTTCTTAGCAAATTCAATCAGTGGCTTTGCATTATAATAACCATGTGGACCAATATTAATAATATTTTCACCAAATACAATATTACCTTCAACTAGTTGTCTAATGGGAGTGCCATTTGCGGGTCCAAACTCTTTCGGATCTCTCACATCAAGATGAGTATCAAGCTGCAAAATCCCTATTGTTTCTTTAGGAAAAGCCTCCTTTATTCCTCTAACTGCACAGGCTGTCGTCGAATGGTCCCCACCGATCATACAGGTCCGTGCACTCTGATTACGTAAACAAAGAAACTTTGTTGATGCTTGTATTCGTTCATGTGATAAAGAAATATCCGTTGTGTGCATGTGTATGTCACCGGCATCTCCTACTTGGTAGGTACTTAAATCAACATTTTCATCTAAGTTGTACGTGGTCATAGTGCTCCATATACGGCGAAATTCAGTTGGGTAAAGAGATGCACCGGATACGCTAATGGAGGAACGTGAAAGTGGTGCTCCATATAATACAAGCTCAGGAGTTAATTTCATGCTATCTAGTGGCCGAATCCATTGATGAACATATGTTGGTTCATTAATGGAATCCTGATTCCATGACCATTCAGGTTTTTGTAACCAATGCTTCATCTATCCACCACCTTAATCCCTTTCTTCCAAACAGTTTTCACATGATTAACTCCAAATAAGTATTGTAATTCTTGATAATTTCTGACGTTCCATAGCACGATATCTGCTTGTTTTCCAATTTCGAGAGAACCAATCAGATTCTCTCGGTTAATTGCGCACGCCGCATTAAATGTGGCTGCTGTTAATGCTTCAGCTGGAGATAGTTTCATATTCAAACAAGCTAGATTCATGACAAGAGGCATGTTAGTTGTTGGAGAAGAACCTGGGTTGCAGTCTGTAGAAATTGCAACCGCTACTCCTTCATCTATCATTTTTCTTCCATTAGCAGCTTCTTCTCTTAAAAATAGAGCCGTTGCCGGAAGTAAACAGGCAATTGTTTTAGCTTGGGCTAATGCTTTTATCCCTTTTTCAGAGGTTTTAAGCAAATGCTCAGCTGAAATTGCACCAACTTTTGCGGCTAGTTCTGCTCCTCCTAAGGATACAATTTCGTCGGCATGAATTTTTGGTATTAAATGATATTGCTTTCCTGCTTCTAGTATTTTTTCGGATTGTTCAGGAGTAAACACATCTTTTTCACAAAAAACATCAATGAATTCTGCTAGGTGTTCATCTGAAATAACAGGTAGCATCTTTTTAATAATGATATTTACATATTCATCTTCATGATCTTTATATTCCAGTGGGATGGCATGTGCACCCATAAACGTTGGTACTAGGTCAATAGGATGTCTTTGCTGCAACTCCTTCATTACTCGTAATTGTTTAAGTTCGGTTTCAAGATTAAGACCGTAACCACTTTTTCCTTCCACAGTTGTTACACCATGTTCTAAGAATGAATTAAGCCTCCTACTTGTTTTTTCAAGAAGCTCTTCTTTGGTTGCTTCTCTAGTCTTTATTGTTGTTGCATGAATTCCTCCACCTGCATTCATAATCTCCATATAAGATGCACCCTTTAATCTCATCTCAAACTCTTTTTCTCGACTCCCTCCAAACACAACATGTGTATGTGGGTCAACTAAACCAGGTGTAACTAAATGTTGAGAGGCATCAATGATCTCTGCATAGTGTATGTTGTTTTGGTAGGTTTTTTCTAACTCAATGGTCGTACCTACAGCTTGAATATAACCATTTTCTATCCATATACTTCCATTTTTTATTAACCCTAAATCAGACATCTCTTCTTTTGTACGGGGTCCTTTTTTATCTGATTTTAAAGTAGCTAATTGTGCAGCATTCTTGATCCAAATTGGTTTGCTCATAAAGGGTCCACTCCTTTATTAAGCATAGGCATGTTGATTCCTTGTTCTCTAGCTTTATTAATAGCAATGTCATAGCCAGCATCGGCATGACGAACGACACCCATCCCAGGATCTGTTGTTAATACTCGTTCAATTCTTTGTTCAGCTTCCTTTGTTCCATCCGCGACAATTACAACCCCGGCATGGATAGAGTAGCCCATTCCAACACCACCACCATGATGAACGGAAACCCATGTTGCTCCTCCAACCGCATTAATCATTGCATTTAAAATTGGCCAATCAGCAACAGCATCAGACCCGTCTTTCATCGCTTCTGTCTCACGATTCGGAGAAGCGACAGAGCCAGCATCCAAGTGATCCCGACCGATGACGATCGGTGCTTTAAGCTCTCCACTTGAGACCATATTATTTAGAATTTTACCGAATCTTACTCTTTCACCATAGCCTAACCAACAAATACGTGCAGGCAAACCTTGAAATTGAATTTTCTGTTGTGCCATACGAATCCAGTTGCAAAGTCGTTTATTGTCACTGAACTCTTTTAAGATCGCTTCATCTGTCTTATATATATCAACTGGATCACCGGATAAAGCTACCCAGCGAAAAGGACCTTTCCCTACACAAAATTGTGGGCGGATATACGCAGGTACAAAGCCTGGAATATCGAAGGCAGTTTCTATCCCTTCGTCCTTAGCTACTTGACGGATATTGTTACCATAATCAAATGTAATCGCACCCCTTTCTTTCATCAATAGCATTGCTTTTACATGTTTTGCTATAGAGGCTTTTGAGAGTTTTACATATTCATTTTTATTTCTTTTCCTTAATTGCTGCGCACTTTGTAGAGTCATACCTGATGGTACATATCCATTTAATGGATCGTGTGCGGATGTTTGATCTGTTAAAACATGTGGAATGAATTTTTTATCATTCATTTCATTAAGGAGATCAGCCGCATTGCCTAATAATCCAATTGATAATGCCTTACCTGCTTGCTGAGCATTAGACGCCAATTGAATGGCTTCGTCAAGTGTATAGGCTTTCCTATCTAAATAAGCAGTTTGAATTCGTCGATCAATATTACTTTCATTAACTTCAATAGCTATACATACACCGTCGTTCATCGTAACGGCAAGTGGTTGTGCGCCACCCATCCCACCAAGACCTGCTGTTAAGGTAATTGTCCCTTTTAATGATGAGTTAAAGTGTTGTTTTGCTAGTTCTGCAAATGTTTCATACGTTCCTTGAACAATTCCTTGTGATCCAATATAAATCCAGCTTCCAGCAGTCATTTGCCCATACATCATAAGACCTTTTTGATCGAGCTCATGAAAGGTATCCCAATTTGCAAAAGCAGGTACTAGGTTTGAATTAGCGATAAGAACGCGTGGTGCATTTTCATGTGTTTTAAAAACAACGACGGGCTTACCAGATTGGACAAGTAATGTTTCATTAGCTTCTAATTGTTTAATAGATTTTACTATTACATCAAATGATTCCCAGTTTCTGGCTGCTTTACCAATACCTCCGTAGACAACAAGCTCTTCTGAATTTTCAGCAACCTCCGGATCAAGGTTATTCATCAGCATACGAAGAACGGCCTCTTGCTGCCAACCTTTTGTGTGTAATTTACTTCCTCTATATTTTATGATTTTATTTACACTCATTTTGCTCCCCCTATCGTATTCATTGACCAAACTTAAAATCTCCTTCTTTTAGCCATGTATTCATGGCCTCAATATCAATAGAAAATACACGGTCATTAGTAATGGATGGAACAATTTTCCTTGCTTCTTCTAAAAAAGCTTTCGTTTGTGTAGCCATCCGTTCAATTCCTCTGATTTCTGCAGCTTGAGTGCCACAAATGGCTTCAATTGCGAGGACACGTCTCGCATTAGTGATAATCTGATAGGCATGCCTTGAAGCGATGGTTCCCATACTAACATGATCCTCTTGATTAGCAGATGATGGAATCGAATCTACGCTTGCAGGATGTGCTAATGTTTTATTTTCCGATACGAGTGAAGCAGCTACATATTGCATGATCATTGCTCCTGATTGAAGTCCTGGTTCTGGACTTAAAAAAGGAGGTAAATCATTTAATTGTGGATTTACGAGTCGTTCAATTCTTCGTTCGGATATATTGGCTAACTCAGATATTGCGATTTTTAAAAAATCCATTGCAAACGCAATTGGTTGCCCATGAAAATTCCCACCTGACAACACCTTTTTACCATCATCAAAAATTAAAGGATTATCTGTTGCTGCATTCATTTCAATTTCTAATTTTTCTTTTACATAGTGTAACGTTTGCCAAGTAGCACCGTGTACTTGTGGGATGCACCTTATGGAGTATGCATCCTGTACACGCTTTTCACCTTGCTTTGTTGTTAGTAGACTGTCAGATAAATATGTTCGTATTCTGCTTGCAACATCGATTTGCTCCTTAAACCCTCGTACGAGTTGGATATCATGATCAAACGCATCAATAATTCCTTCTAACCCTTCAATGGTCACCGCAGCAATAAGCTCAGCTAGATACGCCATCTTTTCAGCTTCAAGATAAGCAATGACACCCATAGCCGTCATAGCCTGTGTACCATTAATCAGTGCTAATCCCTCTTTTGCCGTTAATGAAATAGGTGTAATGGACTCTTTTATAAGAGCATTGATGGCAGTCGTTCTTTCTCCTTTATAGAAAACCTCCCCTTCCCCAATTAAGCAAAGAGCTAAATGTGATAAAGGAGCTAGATCTCCGCTTGCACCGAGAGAGCCTTGTTGTGGAATGATGGGATGTATTTTTGCATTGATCAAATCAATTAATCTTTCAATAATGACAGGTCGAACTCCAGAAAATCCCTTAAGTAAAGCATTGGCTCTGAGTACAATCATTGCTCTTGATACCTCTTCTGGAAA
>JAPSLU010000295.1 GCA_031180405.1 Bacillus sp. (in: firmicutes)
CCCTATCCGCATTTCATCAACAGATAATAGCGGTTCATCTAAACGACCGTCATGATTTGTCGTCGTTGTCTTTATAACAGAAGCTCCAGTTTTCTCTATTCTAGACAGTTGAATAAGAACATCTATTGCAGGCATACCATGAGTCAGATCCAGTATATGCGTTGTAAGTCCTTTCATATCCATCAATCCTTATTTTGTAATATTTGTAGTTTCAGTAAGTTTTTTATTATTTTCTACATCCTCTTTCGTGACAGAGAAATGTTGAAAACCATATGGAGGCCGAGGCTCTGTATAAACCTTCCCTTCTGAGTTCGGTATTTTCTCCACAACTGGATCCCACGTATGATTTTGCGACTGGAAACTAACCTCACGGAGCTGAGGGAATCTCTCTAGCACACGGCAACCAATAAGATAGATTAAATATTGGATCGATGGCGTTTCAAGTTCATGGAACACTGTTGTCGCAATATCTCGAACTTGTTCTGCGCAAACATAGCTATGTGGGGCTGAGCCAGTTGAATCTTCGTTAACTTCATATTCCCATCCAATATTTAAATAGATAAAGAGAGGGCGGTTACTATCTTCAGGCAGAGTTGTATACTCATCACGTATAAAGCCAACAAATGAATTACCGCGAACTTTGATTAACTGTAAATCTAACACTCCACTACTTTGATGCACAATTTCAACAATCTCACCATCACGAACCATTTCAATTGTCGCAACTGCTTTTTCATTTCGTGAATGCTTAAACACGAGATCACTTTCTTTTGTTTCACCAGCTGATACTGTTGTTGCCGCTTCAAAGGGTACTTCTTCACCTATTAATTTAATTGTGTCGATATGATCATACTTTTTCAAAAACTCTTCAGCAATGTACTGGATAAACCCTTCAATTGTTGACCCTTCGTAGCTTCCTAAATGTCTTTGGACGAAGTTTTTCATTGAGTCTGTTGCAACGACTAAGCTATTATCTCCCTCAGTAAAGGAAGGTAATAATTGTTGCCCTCCTACCTCAATTTTCACATTCACGCCAAACACGGTATTACTTCTACCTGAAAAATCTGATTCAGGAATCTCCTTTATACCTGTCAACGGAGATAAAAAAGTTCGATAAGCAAAAACAGCACCTTTCCCATATGAAACAGTACGTTCTTTTTTCATCTGAACACCCCTTCTTTTTAGTAAATCTTGCAAACGAAAGAAAGCAATCTTATCAATTTGTTTTAATGCTATTTCAAATTCTTCAGTAACAGAATGGTTCTCTCTTAGTTGCATTGCATAATAAATATCTGATTTTGTCTGGCCTTTCACAGCCAGAATAAACGGAAAACCAAACTTCTTCATATACCTTTTATTCAAGGAAGAAAACTGTTCAAATTCTTCAGGTGTTAGTTGATTTAAACCAGCCCCAGCTTGCTCCTGAACAGAGGACCTACTCATTTCAAGACGAGCTCCTAAGTTAGGATGTGCTTGTATTAACGCGAGTTTTTCTTCATAAGTTGCTTCATTCACAATTAACACCATTTTTTTATGGAGATCTTCTAGCGATGAAAACGGACGATACACCCATGCTTTTTCTGGAATCCAAGGAGAATGCTCAAATATGTCTTTAAGTATTTCTACAAATTCCAAATGACTTGCCTCATTCAACCTATCCAATGTCACCACTCATAATCCCCTCCCTAATACCTTAAGCTACTGATTTTCCCTCTTGTGGTACAGTTTTTCCTCTTATACGAATCATAAAAAATATCGCTCCAGCATACATCGCCAACACATGTTGAAGTCCTAAAGAAAAAATCTATAATCGACCATCCCTACTCTCCATTATAACTATAAATGTAATAACATGTAACATCCGTTGTTATATTAATTAACACACTAGCGGTTTTATTTTGTATGTCATTGTAGGAAGTGGAAAAAACGACTCAATTTCTTGTATAAACTATATAAAATTTTGAAGAATAAGGATTTTTTCTCTATTACATTTCATGAGAAAAATAAAAAGCATCCCAGATCAGTGTATTAATTAAGTTTAGGGTCTGCTTTCGAACTTAATCATAATAATTTACTTGGTAAATCGTTAATTAGGCAGTATTCTGTCTTTTTTATGTAATACACACTTGACTTCATGTATAGTTTATATTACATTATGTATAGAAAGTTTAACAATACGATTCCTAAACTATACAAGGGAGGTTAACCATGACCTATCAAGAAAAGAAAAGCATTGTATCGTTAATCAGCACTATCCTCATTTTCGGCTTTTATTGCTTATACATGTACCCACAGTTTCCTAATGGGGATATGAAGTCGGCCGATACCTTTCATTACTGGGGTTCCTTTGTCCTCAACTTGACCTTAATTTCAATAATCGCCCACATCATTATCAGCATTATATTTAACATGGTCTTTAGAATTACTACTAGAGAAGTGGAACCAAAGTTTGCGGATGAACTGGATAAGTTAATTGACTTGAGAGCTTTCCGAAATTCCTTCTTTGTGTTTATCATCGGCTTTCTTATTGCAATGGGATCACTGGTCTTCTATCAACCATTACAAGTAATGTTCATTACCCTTATCGCTTCAGGATTCTTCGCTGATGTTACCGGATCTGCTACTAAACTTTATCACTATCGGAGAGGAGTCTAATATGAGCAAAAATCTTGTCGGCAATCACATCCGAAAATTACGATTTAATCATGATGAAATGACCCAGCAGCAATTGGCAGACAAGGTAGGCGTTACAAGACAGACCATCGTTGCTCTCGAAAAGGGAAACTACTCCCCATCGCTCGAATTAGCCTTTCGTATTGCTCACGCCTTTCAATTACCGTTGGAAGAGGTATTCTTTTATGGTGACAACAGAAAGCTGTAGAATGACATTTATTTGTGCTTTACCGTTTGAAAATTTCATTAAAAGAGGGCGATAAATAAATGATTTCAAACAAAAAAACTGCCAAAATTGTTGGATTTCTGTTTATTCTTGCTGCCGTGACGGCGGTAGCAGGGGTTATTTTATACGATCCTATTTTAAATGGTCCTAATTACTTGATTAATGGTTCCGAATACGCCAACAAAGTGATCCTGGGAGCGCTTATGGAATTAATCCTTGTCGTTTCAGTGGTTGGTACTGCAACAACAATGTTTCCAGTTTTAAGGAAATACAATGAAACTGTAGCCCTATGGCATGTATGCTTTAGGTTTCTTGAGGCGATTATCATTATTATTGGAGTAATCAGCGTACTCTCCCTCTTAACATTAAGCCGAGAATTCGTTGCAGCAAGCGATCCAAATCTTTCCTCTTTTCAAGCCTCAGGTATTGTTTTAAATGCAATACACGACTGGACATTTCTGCTAGGTCCCAACTTTATGCTGGGAATTAATACGATGATGTATAGTTATATATTTTATAAAACCAAGCTCGTACCGAGGTTTATACCAATTTTAGGTATGACAGGAGCCACTCTTGTTTTCATTTGCGCTTTGCTCGTCATGTTTGGTGTATTTCCTCAACTTTCTTTTTGGGGTGCTATTCTGGCACTACCAGTAGCAGCTAATGAAATGATTTTAGCCGTATGGCTCATTATTAAAGGATTTAATAAACCTGCATTTGATTCCTTGTTCGTAAAAAAGTAAACTTCGATTTAGTAGCACACAGTAAAATACGGATTCTTCTTCAAGAAACGATTGACTGCCATTAAGGGGAGATAATTTAACAAGATCCTTTATGAAGAAAACATTCTGATGATAGTATAAAAAACAAGACTCGCCATTAAACAAGCGAGTTTTGTTTTTTAATGTAGTTGTGTTGAAACGACTATTTACTTTAGAAAATCACCTTAAAATGAAGTGAAACCCTTTAACCTTTCACACATATATTCACGATCAACTACTAAGCTCTACTGCTACACGAGGCTTTTTTTCTATTGCGATAAGAGCTAGACCTAACAAAATGATCAGACCCCCAATTATTTGCGGCATATAAATTTGCTCATTAAAGAATAACGCACCTGTTTACCGCCGCAGAGGCCGGAACAAAATATCGGAAAAAATTCGCCTTTGTGGCCCCCACTCTATTCATCGATATATTCCAAACCACAAATGCTGCCACTGTACAGAGAATGACATTGTATCCAATGGCTCCAATTACACCTATTGAGAAATCAGTCCATCGAATTGAACTCCAACCTCTCAGTGTAATAGGGAACAGAAGCAATGTTCCAAACAGCATATACCATGACGAAACACGTAATGGAGAGTACTTTTTCATTAGTGGCATACATGCGAGATTAAAAAGAGCACCAATTAAACTAATCGAAAGCGCAAGTAAATTCCCTATCATATATTCCGAGCTAAAATCAAAACCTGCTGATCCTCCTAAAATGATAAGCACAACTCCCACTAACGCAATTAATCCTCCAATCGCGATTCGAGCTGTCATTCTCTCCTTTGTAAAGAGAGGCGCAAAGAGCGCAGCAAAAATTGGCCATGGAGCAACATTCAACAATGAAGCGTTTGCAAGTGTTGTATACTTAATCGAATACATCACAATAATCTCCAATAATGTCACACCGAATAACCCAATGACTGCAAGCTTTAAAAGATCACCTTTTTCAACCATTATGTTACCTTCCGTCCATTTCAAAATAGCGAATAAGATCGGTACAGCTAATCCAAAACGAAAAAACACAAAAACCTCCGGAGTAAAAACCTCCATCGCAAACCGTGAAATCCCAAAATTCACACCCCAGATTACCGCAACTACTATCAAACCCAAATAATATACATTGTTTGTTTTCATCAATTCATCCCATCTCATAAAAATCAAGCTTAGATTAGTAAAGAGCCTTTTTTATTTTAACTCATTTTTCTGAATAATTATATATGGATAGATAAGTAATAATTTATTTTCTAAACATATTAATGTTTGCGCTTTAACTTAGGCCTGTTAGCTTATTGTAAATAGCTATTTTTCACACAAACTATGATGATGTTTACTTTTTTATAAATTCAATCGTATAATTTGAATAACTACTAGACTATACATAAAAAATTAATTTTGAGGGCGGGAGTGATTTTTTTGATTAGCAAAGTAGGGCAAGTCATGCTTTATGTTAACAATCAAGACGAGGCAGTGAAATTTTGGACGGAAAAAGTAGGGTTTAGTATTGTGACTGAAGAAGATAACGGTCAAGGTATGAGATGGATTGAAATTGCTCCAACAAAGGAGTCTGAAACAAGCTTGATCCTCCATAATAAGGATTTTATCGCCAAAATGGAACCTGAGCTTAACCTTGGTACACCTTCTTTATTGTTTTTCTCAGAAAATCTTGATGAATTCCACAATGGATTATCCAATAAAAATGTGACCGTTGGTG
>JAPSLU010000296.1 GCA_031180405.1 Bacillus sp. (in: firmicutes)
TTGGAGTATTAAACAGGTACTTGAACATCTGTATAAAACAGAAGTAGAGATTACAAAAGCCATTAAGTATATGCTTACCTTACCAGAACGAGAACATCTTTTAGATCAACCACTTGCGTTAACTTTGGATCGTACTCATAAAATTAGTGCACCTACAGCCATTGTACCTACTTCTGAGCCTGGAACAAAGCAAGACATGTTACACTTACTCTCTCAGTCTAGAAAACAACTTCTACAACTTTTGGATTCGATCCCCCCAGAACAAGATCTAACAACACGCGGAATGAAACACCCAGTATTTAACAACCTTTCACTTAAGCAGTGGATTGAATTTATTGGCTACCATGAAAAACGACATCTAGCACATATTCTTGAAATCAAACAACATATTACTAATAGAAGCGTTTAATATTAGAGGAGGATTAAAGTAGTGAACCTTAATAAAAAACATCAATTTTTAATGGCAATTATACTTATGTTCACACTCATTTTTTCATCAACAGCTGCAGCAAATTCTAAACCAGCATTAACTGTTGTATCTCTTGGGGATTCGATCACATTTGGCTGGAATTTAGAACCAACGCAAACACCCCCAGTTCAATCAAACAATGCTTTTCCATTCCTAATTGGTAATGGGAACACCGAGGTACTAAACGTAAGTTATCCAGGTTGGACATCTACTCAGCTCCTAGATGCAGTCAAATCTGATGAAGCAAAACAGATGCTTCAACAAGCTGATGTCGTCACATTAAATATTGGCGCAAATGATCTACTTCAAGCAGTGGAAATTCAAAAAATTATTGAATCCCAGCAGCCAGCAGATCCAGCAGAACTAGAGCAAAAAGTAACGTTTGCTTCTGCACAAATATATTCAAATGTAACGTCTATTATCGACATTGTACAAGCACAAACAAACGCTCCAATTCTTCTCTATTCATTATACAATCCATTTGGCCTTAGTGAGAATCCAACGTCTGCTTACATCCACACTTTAGGCGAACTAATTACAAATGGAAGTGATTCAACCCCTGGAGTTAATCAATCTATTTTTGAAGTGATTGCTGCTCAAAAAGGAATCGTTTATTTAGATGCATACTCAGCTTTCAATGGTAAACAAAATAATTACATCATACCAGGTGACATTCACCCGACTTTATTAGGTCAACAAGCATTAGCAAAACTTGCGACAGACAAGCTTACTGAACTAACCCCTATTAAAATAGACCCAAGTCTATCAACAGAGGAAGAAACATCTGAACCTATTACAATATCACTGGCAGAAAATCAAGACATAGTCGAAGCAAAATGGCTTGAAGGTGAAAAAAGCATTGAAGATTTTGTTAATGCGGGAACACAGATAGAAAATCTATCATTTAGTGTAACGACGAATGGATTTTACACTATTTATGTGAAAACAACCATTAATGAAAGCGTACAAACAATCCAAGTCTCAAATATTGTTCCTAAAGTCGAACAGCCTGAAGAGGAAGAACCTCCTGTTGATGAGGAGCTAGAAGAACCTCCAGGTGAAGAAAATGAAAATGCACCACCAACAAAAGAGAATCCACCTGTAAAGGTACCAGAGGAAGATAAAGAAGAAGTGAAAGAAGTAAAAGATCCGGTTCAACAACCTTCAAAAGAAGTAGAAACAAAAGAACCAAAAGTAGAAAAACCTAAACCACAGATGGTGAAAAGTGGACACGCTCTACCTAACACAGCGACCTCTATGTACAATACATTAATGGGCGGTCTATTCATATTTGGTATTGGTAGCGGTATTTTCTTGACCCAAAGAATAAGAAAATCAAAAAATGAACATATAGACATATAAACGTACCAGAGGATGACTCAAAGTCTTAGAGTCATCCTCTATCATTGTTAATTTAATTGTTTTTCTTTATGGAACCTTTCCTTATGTCTCATAAAGTGAAATTCTTGATCTTCATCATCAAATGGAAAAAGCTTTTGTTTCTTTGCTTCTGCTTTATAATTTGTGAAGATATCTTCTAAGATTTGATGAGTTGTTCTATTTTTAACATCAATACCTAGCTTTTCTGCAGTTTGTAAGGTCTTTTTATCAATCACTTCTCTAGCAACTTCCTTTATGTCCTTGCCTTCAGTTTTAATCCCTAGTTCCTTTGCTGTATTCATGATACTGACCTCAAATACCTCTTTACTTAGATCATCTAAAGACTTCCCTTCAGTATCTATCTTAAGTTCCTTTGCCTTTTTTATAATAAGTGTTTCTCTTATTTCTTAAGATATATCCTCTATTTCCTTACTATCTGTCTTTATTCCTAACTCTTTTGCCTTTTTTAAAATATAAGCATCTCTTACTTCTTTTGCTATGTCTTCAATCTTCTTTCCTTCTGTTTTAATCCCTAGCTCTTTTGCTTTTTCTATAATTTTCGCTTCATGAACTTCTCTCGCTAGGGCTTCAGTATCTTTTCCTTCTGTTTCAATACCAAATTCTTCTGCTCGTTTCTTAAGGACTTCGGGGTTCAATTTATACCGTTTATGATGAAAATCTTCTTTTTCACCGTCCACTTCAGTCGGTGTCGGTGCACCTTCAGTAGCTTTTTCAGCAAATACATGATTAGCTCCTATCATCCCTATTGCTAGAGCACCTATAAACATATATGTACCAAATTTTGTCTTCACTTTTTCTACCTCCTAGAATTTTTCCCACTAGATTCCCATGTAGTGATCTTCATTACTTATAGTCTCCAATCTTCATGTAATAATTGTTAAATATTTGTTTCATTTTTTCGAAAATCAATTAAAAGTTTATGTATCACTTGGGCATAACATATATAATGTGAAATAGATGACGTTCTTTACGTTTAGATCGATCGTTTTGAACTTGTAGTTAGGAGTGAACGAAGTGAAAACGGCCCTCGTTATAGGTGGCGGCATTACTGGTCTAACTGCCATGTATTATTTACAAAAATTAAAAAAAGACCAAAATCTAGACTTACAACTTATTCTTGTTGAAAAAGACAAGCAATTAGGCGGAAAAATTAAATCAGTACAAAATGGTGAATTTATTATGGAAACAGGTGCTGATTCGATCGTTGCACGAAACGAAGGCGTTATGCCACTCATAAAAGAGTTAAAATTAGAAAATGAAATTGTCTACAATGAAACAGGCATTTCCTATATTTATTCCAAAAACCAGCTCAAGCCTATTCCTGCTGACTCAGTATTTGGAATTCCTACTAGCGTGAAATCATTATTTAGTAGCACCTTAATTTCACCAAAAGGAAAAATGATTGCACTAAAGGATTTTGTATCGAAGAACAAACATTATACCAGTGACAGTTCAGTTGGAGAGTTTCTCGAAGCTTTTTTAGGAAAGGAATTAGTAAACAATCAAATATCACCCGTCCTTTCTGGTGTCTATTCCGGAAAACTTGATAAACTTACAATGGCTTCAACTCTTCCATATTTACTAGAATACAAAAATCAATATGGTAGCATCATTCGAGGAATGGCTAAAAACAAAGCAAAATTCCAGTCAAGTAGTAATAAAAAGTTTCTTTCGTTTAAAGGTGGACTTTCTACTATAATTGACCGACTTGAGGAACAATTAACAGATGTGACAATATACAAGGAAACGAAAATTCATGAGGTCAAACAAGGCACACACACATACGAAGTGTTATTTGACAACAATGATACGATTACTGCTGATTTTATTATTTTAGCAACACCACATGATGTAGCACAGAGGCTACTAAAAACTGTACAGCTTAATCAGGAATTTACTAAACTTAAAAACTCATCACTTACAAGTGTTTATCTTGGGTTTGATGTCCCGGATCAGCAGCTCCCAGCAAATGGGACAGGTTTTATCGTAACTGAAAATAGCGATTTAAATTGTGATGCTTGTACTTGGACAAGTCGGAAATGGACACATACATCCACCAAGAGAAGGCTTCTCGTTCGCCTTTTTTATAAAAGTTCTAGCCCTTTCTATGAAACACTAAAAAATAAAAGTAAAGATGAAATCATTCATACAGCTTTAAGAGATGTTGAGAAGAGCCTTGGTATATCAGGTAAACCCGTGACAGTCGAGGTCACAGACTGGAATAATTTGATGCCAAATTATCATCTTGAACATAATTCTGCTGTAACTTCGCTTACTAAAAAATTGTCCGAACAATTTCCTAATGTCTTCATTGCAGGAGCATCCTATTTTGGAGTTGGTATTGGGGCTTGTATAAAAAATGGAAAACAAACCGCAGAGTCAATTGTAAATCACCTAAAAAATGCAGCCGTGTAATCTCCATGGACTACACGACTGCATTTTTATATTTTGCCGCGATAGATTTGAGCTACCATGCCTTTTTCCTTTGTTTTAACTTTAAAAAGGCCTCCCGCTTTAGGATTTGATGCTAACTCTTCTTCACTTAGTCCTTGCCTAGCAGTGGTAATATATAATTCATCTAAATGTTCTCCACCAAACGTACATGAGGTGACATTAGGTGCGGGTACACTGACTTCATCTAACTGTTTACCCTCATGAGGATTCCAACGTGTTACTCGTGATCCACCCCAATGTGCAATCCAAATCATCCCTTCCTGGTCAATCGTCATTCCATCTGGAGATCCCATCCCTTTAGGGATTTTCACAGCTGTCTTTTTATAAACAATATCTCCAGACTGTTTATCATAAGAAAAAGTTGATACTTCCCCTGTTGGAGTATCTATATAATACATATATTTTTCATCCGGACTCCATGCTAACCCATTTGAAATCGTGACAGGAGAAAGCATTTTTTTAATTTGACCTGATAGGTCTAAACGATATAAAGATCCTTTTCCTTTCTCAGCATTCAGATCCATGGTCCCGATATATAAACGGCCTAAAGAATCACATTTGCCATCATTGAAGCGATTATGTGGTAAATCAATTTCAGGATCTTCTATTAAAGCTAATCGTTCAGACTGTAAATCAAAACGATATAATCCATTTTGTAGACCTACAATTATTTGGCCATTTTCCGCAGGTACAGCAGCACCAATATATTGATCAAACTGGAATACGCGGTTCTCATTCCTTTTAGGATCATACTGATGAAGCTTTTGCCCAATAATATCAACCCAATAAAGTACATTTTTCTGCCCATCCCAATGAGGGCCTTCCCCTAAAGTTGCCTTTTCATCAACAACTAGTTCTGCTTGATATGCCACATTTCTTCCTCCCCTTAAAAGTCACCTTAACACTTCATTCCATAAAAATGCCCTGATTCCTGCTTTGTTTCAAGAAACAGACTCACTTTGTGAAAATTGGCTTTCATCTAAATCAGAACAGAAGCCACCTGCTGCTAAAAGCTCATCATGTGTACCTTTTTCAATGATATCTCCTGATTCTAAGCAA
>JAPSLU010000297.1 GCA_031180405.1 Bacillus sp. (in: firmicutes)
TATCGACGCTAGGTTTTTACGTTTTTCTGCTTCTACTTCATCCAGTTGCGCCCTTTTAAATTTCTGCAGTGCACTTTCCATATCATCGAATGCTTCGTCTAATATGTCTTCAATTGTCTGTTGGAGATTTGTACGGAATTGATTTAATGGTGATTCGAGATCCTTAAGAGAATAAGACTGGCGAATCTTTCCTACTCCCTCTTTTGCTTTCTTTCCTAACCAGTTGCTTACCGCATATACACCAAAACCAACAACCAAACCAGCTACTGCCCCGACAGCTGTGCCAACTGGACCTCCAATTGCTGTTCCTACCATTCCGCCTACTTTTGCAGTTGCAATAGCACCACCAATACCACCGCCAATATTAGCAATATAAGGTAGGGACTTCTCTCCTTTGAAACCTTTTTTCCGTTCAAAGGAACCTTGCTTGGTAAAATCCCCCTTTTCATCTTTGATTTCCAATTCTTCAACGGCATCCTTCATTTCACGTTGAATATCGATAATATGAAAAGAAAGTTTTTCCATCGCATCTTCTGCACAAATCGCTTCATTATCTTGGTAGGCTTTATTTAATAACGCACCATCTACTACACCAGACCCGATAATTCTACGCATTTCATTCCGCAAGTTCTCCATCTGTGCACGACTCTCCGAAGAGGCAAAATCCATTAAGTCCATTTTATAATTGGAGATAGTGGATTCTAAATCGCGAATTCTTCGTTTATTTCGCTTATAAACATCCTCATACTGCCTTTCTTCCACTTCATATTTTGCCTGTAACTCATCTGTTGTCATATTTAGTTCAGCTTGTTTCGTTTCGATTGTCGCTTTTACTTTTGAGGCAAGCTTCACTATAGATACATGAAATTGTTCCTCTAATAACGCTTTCCAATTCTCGGATATGTTTTGTAAAAAGGTACGAAAGTCTTTCATCCCAGATGCTTCATCCGCCTCACTGTCCTGTTGAAGCTTGGCATTTAACGCTTGGTAGACATTAATTATTTTAATATCAATATCTTTTTCCGTATGATGCTGATCGGCAATTTGTTCTAACACATATCTGTTATACTCTCTTCCGTCTTCTACTTCAGCTAGGCTTTCATCATTCCATTGATTTTGAACAAACCATGCTTTAGAAAGCTGTGGCCATACATTTCTTAAGAAAATCTGTTCTGGCCTTGGAATTGGTGGAACCGTTCTTAGTAGAAAAATAGCTGCGGATAATCGATTGATATCATTCATCGTCACTTCTACGTTTGCTGGGGTTAAACTTCCTACACCAGGTAAATCTACTAAAACTAAATTATTTTTTAATAGTTCATTATCCTTATAAATAATAATATGGGAGACATTTTTTTCATTCCCTGCATTATAGCGATTGTGAACATATTGCTCGAGCTCGGCAGGATCAGTGGTTGCAATCACATCTCGCTTATAGCTAAAATAGACCTCCATTGCCCCGTCCTTTTCTTGACTATAATGAATTTCAACCGGAATGGCCGTTGTTTCATCTGCATCAACAGGTAAAATAAGATCATCCATTAACAATGCATTTAATAGACTACTTTTTCCCGTACCTTGAATCCCTAGGACCGGAACGAGGAACTTAGAATTTGCTATATTATCCAGTTCTTTCTTCAATTGAACCTGGTAGGGATTGTCATTAAGTGGTGCATAACGGTCTGCTACCGATAAAAAGGCATCATCTAAATAACGCTCCAAACGTTCTCGTTGTTCTTCCATTACTTCACTTCCCTTTTCCGAAACCACTTTTTATAAAATGGCTGGTTATGCCAGCGCAACTCTGCTTCTAAGGCTTCCATTTTTTCATTTGACTTGGTCAATAAATCAATAACTTGTTTATGATTCGTTTCTTGCTGAGTTACTTTTTTCTGAAGCTCTTCATTTAGCGAATGAAGCTCTTGTTTGATTATGCTCTCCAGATTTTCTGTAGTTACTTTTTGTTCATTTGCTAATGCTGCTACTTGCTCCTGGATTGGTGCAACCTGGTTGATTATGTTGTCGGTCATTTGTGTTTGGATTTGGTCAAGCTGTTCTTTAAGCTGTGAAATTAATTTAGCTTGCTGTTCCCCAAAGCCTTCTACAAACTTATGGAATATTGCTATCAGTTCCTCCTGAATCAGCTGATGAAACTTGTTTAACTCATTCATTACATCTTCACTAAAATCGTCATTTTGATTCTTGATTTTGGTTATATTCCCAGCTAGCAATCTCAAATCTTTTCGCTGTGTCTCCAGAACTTGCTCCAGTTCATTTTTTACTATGGACAAAGCCTGTTGGTTGCCGTCGAAAATACGATTCTCAATCGTGCTTAATATACTTTCTGTCATTTCATCTATTTCAATCATGATGGATTCTGTCATGTCATACTTACTCCTTCGTTGTTTGTTTTGTACGCTCGAACCAACTGCACGATATCATCAATTTCATTTTTTGTAATGAAATATGGATATTTTATTTTAATTTGTTTTATTAATCGCTGTTCATCAACTAACGTGATCTGTTGATAGTTCCTTAACTCGAGCATCACCATGGAGTAGAGGGGATTTTTATCGTTTAATAAAATGGAATTACCGTATTGATTGTTGACACCATCGATAATGGAATATAAACTTTGTAACCCTTCTCCCATATTATCGCCTTTGAATTCTAGAATGGATTGGCTCACCCAATTCATACACCCATCTTGAATAGATGGAATTTGGAAGAGCTTGCTTCCCTCCAATTGTTTCCGAGCAGCCCCCATTTGTATCGTGTTTAAAAGGACATAAGTATTCATGTGCTGCTTACCTATCTTTTTCATAACATCCTGCACGCGAAGATTTCGATTTTCCAAAACAAGGATGACTTTTTCCTTGTCTGTTGATAATTGGATAAAGCCTTTCTTCTGCAAATTGCTTCTTTCACTTTCACCTAGAGTTGCTACTAAAAATCGCGACGCAAAGTGTAATAAGGAAGCCTCATCCCACCCCCAAATGAGCGTAGCTTGAAACGCTTTTTGCTGATAGCTTTGTTTTTGGGTGTAGTCCCAAATCTTCTGAAAATATCTGGACGTAAACCGATTAGAAAGCTGATATAATGCAAAAACGGTAGGATCTACTTCTTTTGATTTTCTTTCGACGTTCTCTTGTCTGTTGTTTTTGCTTACGGAAATTTTAAGCTTTGCTTCCTTCTTTGGTGATCGTATTCCTGATTGTATAACAATTTGCTCCAAATTAGTGATTAGTGCAGAAAGCTTGTCCATATCGACTGTAAATGTGTTCTTTTGCTTAATTTCTGTTGTTATTCGGTTCAATTCTTTTGCTAAATTCTTTCCAAAGGCTTGTGAACGTTTTTTCCATTGCCCTGTAAAGTTCTTTAGCTCCTTTGTAATCTCGGAAAAGTCCTTTTTAACTTGGGAAACCATTACTTTCGTATCGATAACGTGGACATCGTAGTATTCCTCGGTATAACCCCAATCATCCTGTCGAAATAATTTGCCAAACGCTCTTTTTCCGAATCCAATGACGCCTTTTTTCTTTACCTTGCGTGATTTCGTTTCAATTTTCGTTTTCACCTGAAAATCTTTATTGTCCATGACCTTCTTTATCAATAGATCTTGTTGTAAATCATGTTCGTTCCACTTTAATTCGGAAATGATTTCTTTCGTCTTTTGATTTAATTGATTCGTCTGATCAATGATATATTTTTCAAGCGTAGAAACTTGTTTACGTAGGGTATTATTGATATTCTTTGCTTCGTCAATGGCTTTTTCATCCAATTGTTCAAGGTCCTTAATCTTTTCCTTCACCGTCGTTTCAATTGAAAGCAGTTTCTTTTCAATTCTATTGTCGATGGTAGAAAATGAATCAGAATAATCCTTCTGAATAGATTCAATCCTCCCCATTCGTTGCTTAATCTTTTCATGATGAGCCGTTAATTCTTTCATCCTTTCCTGTTCGTCCTCGATGATTTCTTGCATATGGTGGATGATCTGCTCTTTTCGTTCATATTTCATGTATTTTTCTAATCGTTTGATGTTTTCATTTATTGCTTCTATAAGTTGGTTCATGTTCGAGCTAGAGAATAATCGCTTATTTTTCATATCCCGTGCTGTTAAAGCTTCCTTCGCAGAAATTTGAACGATATCAACTAGCTGATTAAGATCGGATTGTTTATTGTTCGTAACTTTGTCAACGATTTGCCGAATTCTGTTCTCGTGCTCTTGAGCTATTTGCTGTTTCGTCTTTAATATGACTCCATTATTCCCCTTTTTAGGCTCCACCGAATCGAGCATATTTTGAATGATGATCATTGGTTTTCCATGTTTCTCAATCGTATGTAACGCTTGATAGGTCGACTCATCTGCGTTAGCCTTCATCGTCACTGCATATAAACAAAGGTTTACAGAAGGAAGTAATGTTTCCATTGTGAGTGTTTCATGATACTCGAGTCCATATGCATCTAACCCCGGACTATCGACAATCTGTAGTTTTTCGTCTAATAAAAAATTGGGGGATTCTACATCAATATGCTTTACTCCTAATGTATTTTTCGGATTAAACTTCTCATCCCCATATCGTGTAACATCGACTTTTATATTGGTGCCTGTTAGTACTTTAGGGGGAGCATCCTCGAAATAAATTGTGACCTTTTTTTTAGAAGCTCTTGAAACGGTAATCAATATTCCTGAACTAGGTCGAACAGCAGTAGGAAGCAAGTTTTCTCCTAACAACGCATTTAAAATCGTGGATTTTCCACTACTGGTTACACCGATTAATCCGATACGAATGATGTTATTTTTTATATATTTGAGTTGTTCTTCCAACCATTGTATATTCGCTTGGAAATATTTTTGTGTTGTGGAATCCTCCTTAAATATAGTTAAACCGTTTTGAATCAGTTTCTGTACGTCATCCATGTTCTGTCCTCAATTCTATGTGAAAATAGTGAAGGTCTTTATACCTATTTTAACAAAAAAATAAACATAGGGGCGGTTCTTTTGCTTTATTGGTTGATACGTTACCATGAAGTGTGAGAACCGTTTCCATGCTTACCTGCTTCTAAGTTCAATAGGAAGAATTGAATACCTGACACTATGAATGGAAGGCTCAGATTTCTAAAATCTAATGTTGATAACAAAAGTCGCAAAATAGGCTATATTATTGACAATACAGGTTTTTTGAGGATACAAGTAAAAATAATAACTATTCTCTGCCCAATAGCTTACGAAATATCTCACCAACAACTCACTCATCCTCACCAGCCGTTATATCAAGCGTAAACCCACTTGGAACATACCTTCCACCAGAAACAGCTTTCGTTTTTGACCTCTTCTTTCTTACAGACAGTTGACGATTAT
>JAPSLU010000020.1 GCA_031180405.1 Bacillus sp. (in: firmicutes)
CTGCGGTGCTCATTACCAACCCCGGTAACTCCGCTCCTCTCAAGGCTTCGTGCCTCGAAAGGCAAGCGTTAGCAATCAGTCTGAAGGGTTAGCAATTTCACTTTGTCTACACACTGGGCCCTAAAACATCCTGTTTTAGGGCCTTTCTATATGAAAATTTCTGCTTAGCTCTCATAAATTCGAAGATCTATCAACTTCAAGGGTAAATCAATCAACTTTCTTGGATAATCAATCAACTTTCTCACTAAATCTATCATTCGACAAATTCCAACACATTCTCCACCCATTTTAGGTCTATCTATTGACAAAATCTCATCCTTTTGACGGAATTCTTCTTGAGAAAACTTCGTTATAATTTCTCATATAAGAAAGTCAATATTGTTGACACGATGATCAATATTCATTAGAATCAATTCCATGCACATTAGTATGTATAGCAACATATTTTAGTAAAAATAAATTAACTCGAGATTTATACTATCCCCTTAGTTGCTATACCAACGATAGCAATCTGCAACTAGGTTGCAAATTCATCAAGTTATTGGAGGAATTTTATATGTCAAACGTATTATTTATCAAAGCAAATTCACGTCCTGTTGAACAGGCCGTAAGTGTTCAGCTATATGAAGCATTCTTACACACTTACAAAGAAACTCATCCAGAAGATACAATCACTGAACTTGATTTATTTCATGAAAACCTTCCTTATTATGGGGTTGATATGATAAACGGAATGTTTAAGCGTGCAAAAGGGTTTGAGTTAACATCAGAAGAAGAAAAAGCAGCAAATACAGTTCAAACATACTTAGATCAATTCCTAGCAGCTGACAAAATTGTTTTTGCATTTCCACTTTGGAATTTTTCTGTACCAGCCGTTCTTCATACGTACATGGATTATTTATCTCAAGCAGGTAAAACCTTCAAATATACAACAGAAGGCCCAGTCGGCTTATTAACAGAGAAAAAGGTAGCTCTTTTAAATGCTCGTGGTGGCGTTTATTCAGAAGGCCCAGCAGCATCAGTAGAAATGTCAGTTAACTATATTAAAAATGTGTTAGCTTTCTGGGGAATTACAAATACAACTGACATCATTATCGAAGGTCACAACCAATTCCCTGATCGTTCAAAGGACATCATTGAAGAAGGTATTCGTAAAGCAGCTGAATTAGCAAGCAAATTTTAGTACAAAAGCGCAAGCGCCTTGGTCAACTTTGGGCAATAAGACACCATTGTATAGATAGCGTTCTTTACCTTCAATTAATTGCTTCTTATGACCTTGAGGAGTTAGGCATCTTATTTTTTGCAAAAAGTAAGACTGCTGGAGCTGGATATCAACAGCTAATCCACAGTACAAAAATTTTATAAATTCATAAACAATTAGAAAAAGCGAGTGAATAACTTGCTTTTTTTATTTCATTCATCTCTATCATCAAAACTGGGAGCTGTTCCATCCTTCCCCAGATTCACATTCCTCTGCACACCCGCCAATCTCCTGAATTAAAACGCGTGTAATATCTGCTCTATGACACGCTGCTAAGGCAGGATTAAAATAAACTATATAGTTACAGTAAACAACACAGATGGACATTCCATCATACGCATACTGTCCCTAAGTATTTGTCATAGAGTGTGGAACTCATTATTCAATTTTTCTCCGTTTGTGTTATTCTTGGGTATAATTTCCTACAAAATTGACAATATATTTATTTATTACTAAAATTATTTTAAATGTATTTACAATTTATTAGGAGTCTATCTTAAAATGACACTTACGTTAAACGACTTTATTAGTATATTTATTCACCAAACAGATCTAGAGCTTACAGGTTATGTTAAAGCTAAGCTTTCTCCCTTTAATATTGCACCCGAACAAAACTTAATTATGATGTTGCTTTGGGAAAAAGATGGCCTTAGTCAAAATATGGTTGCTAACAAGTTAAATAAAGATAAAACAAATATCGCAAGAATGGCTTATGGTCTTGAACAAAAAGGATTTGTTAAACGACTAAATTGTCCGATGGATCGTCGAGTTCAGCGTCTGTATTTAACAAAAGAAGGAGCAGAGCTGAAAAAACACATTATTCCTATAGCCACACAGTTCAACCAGGTTTTATGTCAAAATATTACCCTCGAGGAACTAAATCAAGTTAGACAAATACTATCTAAAATGCGAGCTAATTTAAAAGAGCATTAGTGAGGAAGCCTATTATCAGGCTTCTTTTTGTTTAGGCATCACAAAAATTGGGAATAGAAATACCACTTCACGAACATACTTTTACATCTTTTTCACATAATAGGTAAACGATGAAACTTAAAGGAGGTACTAACATTGAGTAACAATCAAAATCAACAAAAACAAACATTGCCACCACAGCATCAGGATGTTCAGCCAGGTCACGAGGATTTAATGAATCCTAAGCCAGCATTTGATGATCAAACGTATACTGGAAGTGGAAAGCTAAAAAATAAAGTCGCGATTATTACAGGTGGAGATAGTGGAATCGGACGAGCTGTTGCTGTATTTTTTGCAAAAGAAGGCGCAAATGTAGTCATTTCGTATCTAGATGAGCAAAAAGATGCAGAAGAAACAAAAAAACACGTGGAAGCAATCGGTCAAAAATGTTTGCTTATATCAGGGGATATTGGCGATGAGTCTGTATGTCAACAAATCGTTGAAAAAACAATTAATACATTTGGCCAATTAGATATATTAGTAAATAACGCCGCTGAGCAGCATCCTCAAAAAGGGCTAGAAGACATCACAAGTGAACAGCTGGAGCGCACATTTAGAACAAATATTTTCTCCTTCTTCTATTTAACGAAGGCTGCTCTTCCCCATCTTAAAAAAGGAAGTGCAATAGTAAATACATCATCAGTAACTGCTTACGCTGGAAATGAACAATTACTTGATTACTCAGCAACTAAAGGAGCCATCACAACTTTCACTCGATCACTCGCTTTAAATCTTGCTGGTAAAGGAATCCGTGTAAATGGAGTGGCCCCTGGCCCAATCTGGACACCTCTCATTCCATCAACCTTTCCAGCTGATCAGGTCGCAACCTTTGGAGCAAATACCCCAATGAAGCGACCTGGTCAACCCGAGGAGCTTGCACCAGCTTATGTATTTTTAGCTAGTGATGACTCTTCCTATATGTCCGGTCAAATCATTCATGTGAACGGTGGTAAAATCGTAAACGGTTAAAATTAAGGGGACTGTCCATTAGATAGTCCCTTTCATCTTTTTACGCTTTTTTCTTCCCGCGTTTATTAGCTAAGATCAGAAAAAGGATAAATAATGTTGGAACAATGATGAAAACACTTATAAAGGGAATATTCAACCCTGTTTTTTCCTTTATCTCATATACTTCAGCTATTTCACGATCAACAATGAACTCATATTCGTTATTTTCCTCTTCAAATGTGTCTCCAGTTAGTAATCCTTCCAGCTTTTTATTATCAGAAATGTCAGAAGCAGAAATTTTCACTCTTTGAGTTTCGGTCGTATTGTTAATCGCAACAATCATCGATTCACCTTGATGGGATCGTTTAAAAATAATCATCCCGTTTTTTTCATATAAAACCTCATAGTCACCTTGAGTTAAAGTTGGGAAATTTTTTCTAACAATTGAGAGCTTTGCCAAGTAATCAATTAATTCCTCGTCTGATTGAAAGTTCATTAAAGGACGATTTGTTGGTGGTTCCCCTCCATCTACCGCAATTTCAGATCCATAATAAACGACTGGAGTTCCAGGAATCATGTACATATAGGAAAATGCCATTTTCAACCGGACACCTGGATGCTGGTTATTTTCAATTGCGTGTCTTGTAAAGCGCACCGTTCGATCACTATCTACATAAGTACTAAGTAAAGGTGATGACTGGTTAACAACTTCTGTTATCGATTGAAAGGATTGATCAACATTTGCAAATACTTTTGCTGACACGTCATAAAAGGATCGATTTAGAATAGAATCAAAGCCAATTTCTAAATAGGTTGAACTGTCATTCGTAGAATCAACTGAACCAACTAAATAATACTGTTCATTCACTTCCTGTAGGTGCTTGTGAAAATCCTTCCACTCGTTTTGCTCAATAGCATCAGCTTGCTCAACATAGTACCCATCAACATTTGTTTCTTTCATCCACCATAATGCAGTTTGAGTAAGAGATTGATCCAATTTTCCATAGTCCAGCAATATGTTCATTTCTAGCTTATGTGCTTCCTCTACAAGTCGCTTTACATCCTCTACTGTACCAGCATGCTCATCAATCGATTTTACATCACTTGCATCATTTTCTTCATCAAAAATAGGGGAAAGAATGATGGATGTAAATCCCATATCGTGGATGTATTCAATCTTTTTTGTGATTCCTTCAATATCCCCACCATGATAGGCTGTTGGATCTTCAAAATCCAGATCCCCCCCATCATTGTTAGAATTTCCATTATTAAATCGATCAACGACAACATAATAGGCGATTTCATTCTGCCATGACTTTTCTACTTTTTCATCTGCACTCACTGGGGATGCGTAAAAAAGAAGAAAAGGAATAAGCAAAAGCTTTATAGCTTGTCTATACATTTCGTTCCGTTCCTCCTATATCTATATCTCTACGTTCTTAAGAGTATCTCTTCCATCATGGACCGTCAAATTTTTATTTTGTGTATTTACCTATAAAATCTTTGTTTATGAATATCCTTGTGATTATTTGAAAAAGCTTAATACTACATATTTTTTCTATTAAAGGAGTCAGCATGCTTAAAGAAGCTATTTACCATCGTCCCAAAGACCAATTTGCATACCCTGATTTTGACGGTTCATTTCACATTCAACTTCAGACAAAACATCAAGATGTTACATCTGTCATTCTTATTTATGGAGATCCCTTCGAATTTGACCAAGGCCACTGGAAGTGTACAACCGTACAGATGAAAAAAAGTGGAACAGATGGTTTATTTGATTATTGGTTTATCGCTATTTTCCCACCGCAAAAGCGTTTACGATATGCGTTTCACTTAAAATCCCCTGATATGGATCTATTTTTTACGGAAAAAGGATTTACTAACAATGTTCATTGTGATTTTTCTCATTATTTTTGCATGCCTTACCACCATAGTTCAGATGGATTAAAAGCTCCTGAATGGGTAAAAAGCACAATATGGTATCAAATCTTCCCAGATCGATTTGCAAATGGAGATAAAACAAATGATCCGAAAGCAACGTTACCATGGAACAGTACAGAACCAACATTAGAGTCAATTTTTGGCGGTGATCTTAAAGGAGTCATCAAACATCTTGATTACCTAGTGGATTTAGGGATAAATGGAATTTATTTCACACCCCTATTTAAAGCAAATTCAAATCATAAGTATGACACTGTAAATTACTTTGAAATTGACCCACAGTTCGGAACTTTGGAGGATTTTAAGGAAGTTGTGAAACAATGTCATGCTAGAGGAATACGAGTTATGCTTGATGCGGTTTTTAATCATTGTGGAAAAGATTTTCCTCCTTTCCAGGATGTTCTGCTAAATGGGGAAAACTCAACATATAAAAACTGGTTTCATACAACCTTCGCAAAATCCGGTGAACTTCACTATGAGACCTTTTCCTTTGAGAAATCCATGCCAAAGCTTAATACCCAAAACCCAGAGGTTCGAAAGTATTTACTTGAGGTCGGACAATATTGGATCAAAGAATGTCACATTGATGGGTGGCGGTTAGATGTTGCGAATGAAATCGACCACCAATTTTGGAGAGAGTTTCGTCAAGCTGTAAAAGGAATACATCCTGATGTCTATCTTGTTGGAGAGGTTTGGCATGATGCAATGCCATGGCTTGGAGGTGAGCAGTTTGATGCTGTGATGAATTATCCTTTAGCAAACCTTCTACATCAATTTTTTGCATATGATGCACTAAATGCTAAATTATTCAGTTATGAATTACAAAGATATTTACATCAGTACCCAAAGCATGTCTACGAAACAACCTTTAACATGATTGGAAGTCATGATACACCTAGAATATTAAATCTTTCGAAGATGAATAAACAAAAGGTAAAGCTATTAACCGCTTTCCAATTCAGTTTCTATGGCTCCCCTTCGATCTACTATGGGGATGAAATCGGGTTAACCGGAGAACAAGATCCTGGATGCAGAGGGTGCATGAATTGGGATGCCTCGAAGCAGGACCAAGATATGTTAGCGTTTATGAAAAAACTAATTCATCTCCGCAAGACATATCCCGTGATAGGAAATGATGGAGAATTTTGCATCTTATCCGCGGATGAAAATCAAAATTCCTTATGTTATAAAAGGGAGAACACTAATCAGCTTATGATTATTGTCATGAATAATCACCCTAAAAAACAAACCATTCCGCTTCCTATTTATCTAAAAGACCGCACGATTCTTGATTTATGGAAATCAGAGGAATTTTCCGCCCATTCAGAAGAGTTATCTGTCACACTTGATGGTTATGATTTTGCCTTTTTGCTAATTCAAAAATAAATGAAAGGATGATTACCTGCTTCTCCTAAGGATCACTTTTCTATATTCTATAGGTGTTAACCCTTCCATTCTTTTAAAAAGTTTTGAAAAATAGGTTGAATCCATAATTCCAACTTCCTTTGATATGTTGGCAATCTTTTCATCTGTCGTAGCTAATAATTTTTTGGCTTGATTCATTCGGTATTTATTTAAGTAACTATTTGGAGTCTCTCCTACAATTTTTTGCATACACCGAGTAATATAATCCGGGTGGAAATGAAGGGCACCTGCAATATCCTCCATTTTCACTTCTTCTTTATAATGAGCTTGGATATAAGTAACCGCTTCTTCTACAACCTTTTCAGCAGCCGTAGGTATTTTACAGGCTTCTTTTTGGAGATGCAAAAGAAACTCCTGAAAGTACAATTGCTGTCTTAACTGATAGTCTGGTGTTTGGTGATCTACATTCAGTAAGTGATGAAAAATCGTTTCTACAAAATTTGTATTCTCAATTTCTCCATAACAAGGAATCGACAGTCGATAAGAAGGGGGACTTTCATCATCACCTTGAGATTCGTGAATGTCAGCCCAGTTGGTAATTCCCTCCTCAACAATTTCATAATCTGTTGGAATGATAAAATGAAACCAATAGTATTCAGATTTCACACGACAACCTTTGTGTCCAAAATGTTCAAATCCTGGAACTAAGATTATATACTGTCCTTTTTTGATTTTATAAGGAATAGAATCTTCTGTTATATACAATTCTCCCGCCTTTACATAAATCAAATCAAATACAGTAAATGTTCTCCGAAAGTGTTTCTTCCCTTTTTCAAAAACAGCATATCCACCTTTAATCAATGTTGGGAAGGCTGGAACTTGAAACTCAATATGAGACAACCTTCATCACCCTTTAAGTCGTATTTCTCCAAATTATATCGTCATCTTCTCTTTCTATTATACAGCAATCTCTGTAAACTAAGTAAGTATTATCAGCGTATAGTAAGGGGGTTTGAGAAAGTGTCATCAACAAGACAAGATCGTAAAATGACATTATTTGCTTTAACATGGCCGATTTTTATTGAAATATTACTTCATATGTTGATGGGGAATGCGGACATATTAATGCTCAGTCAATATTCAGATAATTCTGTTGCAGCAGTTGGTGTTGCTAATCAAATATTATTTCTCTTAATTGTTATGTTTGGGTTTATTGCAACAGGAACGACCATCCTCGTTGCTCAATATATTGGAGGAAATAATTACAAAGATGCGAAAGGGATCTCTTCTGTTTCTCTTTCTGCGAATCTATTGTTTAGTATCCTCATAAGTGTCGTCGTTGTCATAGCAAGTGAAGATATTCTTCAACTCATGAATTTACCTCAAGAATTAATGCCAGAAGCGACTTTTTATTTACAAGTTGTTGGAGGATTTTCTTTTCTCCAGGCGTTAATCATGACATCTGGAGCTATTTTGAAAAGCTATGGGTATACTAAGGATTCTATGTACCTGACAATTGGAATGAATTTGATTAACATTATAGGAAACTATTTATTTATTTTTGGTCCTTTCGGAATTCCAGTTTTAGGTGTTCAAGGTGTTGCAATATCAACCATTGTCTCACGTTTTATCGGGTTACTTGTTATTCTATATATTTTAAAACAACGCGTTCACTTTACTCTTAATTTTAAACAACTTTTCAAACTACCAGCACATCATATTAAAAAGCTCCTTTATATTGGAGTACCTACGGCTGGTGAACAACTTTCTTATAATACATCACAAATGTTGATTACATTTTTCATCACAATGATTGGAACAGAGGCGTTAACTACAAAAGTATATGCACAAAACCTAATGATGCTGATTTTATTATTTAGCTTAGCAGTAAGTCAGGGAACCCAAATTTTAATTGGCTATATGGTGGGAGCACAGGATTATGATAATGCCTACAAAAGATGCTTAAAGAGCCTATATTACGGCATCGTAATTTCAACATTGATGGCAATTATTTTCACATTGTTCTCTGAGCAACTGCTTGGCATTTTCACATCGAATGAGAGAATACTAGAGGTTGGCGGGACGCTTATTTTACTCACAATCTTACTTGAACCTGGAAGAGCATTTAATATGATTATCATCGGTTCGTTAAGAGCAGCAGGAGATATCAGGTTCCCGACCTATATAGGAATTCTATCGATGTGGGGTATAAGTGTTCCGATCGCTTATGTGCTTGGCATTCATTATGACCTCGGACTTGTTGGAATCTGGATCGCTTTTATTACGGATGAATGGGTAAGAGGCATTATAATGTATTGCCGTTGGAAATCTAGGGCTTGGCAAGGGAAGCGTTTTTCACAGGAAGCAGCTGTTTCATAATTAGAAAATCGCAAGCGCCTTGGTCAGCTTCGGGCAATAAGACGCAATTGAATAGAAGACGTTCTTTGTCTTCAATTCAATTGTGGCTAGACCCTAGAGGAGTTAGGCATCTTACTTTTTTGCAAAAAGTAAGACTGCTGGAGCTAGACACTAAACTAAGTAGAAAATCTTATGTTTCCTTTAACTTTAAAAAGAAAAGGTCAGATCCCATAACCACACATTGTGTGACATTTGGGTCTGACCTTTATTTATTTCTTACAACCTCTTATCTTTCATCAATATCAATCGAATAGCTTTCAAACCATACATGAATTTGTGCTAAATGGGCAAGAAGCTGTGGACCTGACATCAATTGACCAAACCATGGAACTTGGAAGGCCTTCCCTTCTGTTTCAATAATATCATTAAGCTTTTGTTTGTTTAAAAGCTCATGTAATATGGAATCCTTCTCACTTACAAGCGATTGAAGCCAATTCTTCACCAGTCTAGAATATTCAGGATTATGTGTTTTTGGATATGGGCTTTTCTTCCGATACAAAACTTCATTTGGTAGTATACCTTCTAATGCTTTTCGTAAAATTCCCTTCTCACGATCTCCATACATCTTTACATCCCACGGAATATTCCATACATACTCAACGAGACGATGATCTGCGAATGGTACACGCACTTCAAGACTAGCCCCCATACTCATACGGTCTTTCCGATCTAATAAGTTTGCCATAAACCAATGCATATTTAAATAAAATAGTTGGCGTCTTTTCGCTTCAACCTCTGATTCTCCCTCAAGTAACGGTGTTTCATTGACCGTATCTTGATAGCGTGCTTGCACATACTCATGTAAATGTAATTTCTCTTGCCATTCTGGTTTCAATAGCGTTACACGCTCTTCAGTGGAACGCATCCATGGAAAAGCGGAACTAGCCAAGTCTTCAGGTCGATGAAACCAAGGGTAACCGCCAAAGATTTCATCTGCACATTCTCCTGATAAACCAACGACAAAGTCTTTTTTTATTTCACGACAGAACCAAAGTAATGAAGAATCAACATCAGCCATTCCTGGGAGATCACGGACAGATGTTGCTTCAATAAGATGATCAACAAGCTCTTGCTGATTAATCACACATCGATGGTGAACTGTGTTAAATGCATCAGTCATTTTCTTTATCCAAGGACCATCTGAATTTGGTTGAAACTCATTCGCCTTAAAAAACTTTTCATTATCTTCATAATCAATTGAATACGTATGAAGCTGACCTTTGCCTTCTTGCTTATAATGCTCGGCTGCAATAGCTGTAATGGCGCTAGAATCGACCCCACCTGAAAGGAAGGTGCATAGTGGTACATCTGAAACTAGTTGGCGTGTTACCGCATCTGTAAACAAAGATCGAACCTTTTCAGCTGTTTCTTCTACTGAATCTTCATGCGGTTTACTTTCTACATCCCAATAACGCCATTTCTTTAAGCCATTCTTTGTAAAGACTAGTGCATGAGCTGGTCTAAGTTCGTCGATTCCTTTAAAAACACCAACACCAGGAGTACGTGAAGGGCCTACACCAAAAATCTCTGATAAACCTGTTTTATCTAATTTTGCTGAAACAGATGGATGAGCTAAAATTGCTTTAAGCTCGGAGCCAAATAATAAGGATCCATTTTCTTCTTTATAAAATAAAGGCTTTACTCCTAGTCGATCTCTTCCTATGAACAATTTTTCCTTCGCTGAATCCCATACCGCAAAAGCAAAAATCCCATTTAACCGATAAACACATTCTTCTTCCCATTCAATATATGACTGAAGAAGAACCTCTGTATCAGAATGACCCTTAAATGTATATCCCTTTGCAAGCAGTTCTTTTCGAATATCCTCTGTATTATAAAGCTCCCCATTGTAGCAAATTGTAAATGATTGCCCTTCTTTCGTTCTTGTCATCGGCTGAACACCACCGGCAGGATCGACAACGACTAATCTTTTATGACCAAACTGAACATGGTCTTCCCCCCAGATATTCGTATCGTCCGGTCCTCTTTTAGACAAAGTTTCTGCCATCTTTTTGATGATTTCTTGCTCAGTGCGTATATTCCCCTTAAAGTTGACCCACCCAGTGATTCCACACATTAAAGCATCATCTCCTCATCTATTTTCAATCATTTTTATACACACTCACACTTTTAACCTCAATAGGTGTAGCTAGTGTATGCCCAGTACTTCACAAAGTTGATTTGTCCAATCAAAATTAACAATGCATAAACTTCAGGAATTTTGTCTAAAACGATGGTAATAACGTAATTCCACTACATCACATGCGTGTCAGAACGATTTGGAGGTAAAATATCATGTTTCCACTTAAACGAACAGACTTATTATTAAATCAAAAACGTTCGTATTTAACTGGACTGATCGAAATAGCTAATGATCAGTACGTCATTTATGATGATATGAATGATGAGCTTCATTTATTAGATGAGATTCAACATTCACAAATAGAAATTTTACGTTCTACTGGATGGACAGCTGGGACATGGATTGGTTTAGGTAAGGTTAAAACAGACATTGGGACCTATTCAATTCATAACGGGGATACCGTCCGAGTTAGAAAGAGATTGCCACTAGCATTTGATGAAATGCTAAAAGAATTACAGGACGAAACCTTTGTACGATTTATTAAACAAATAAACGCACTAGGCTTTTCACCTTATGACTGTATTTATTCATATAATCAATTAATGTTTTTGGAAAATCGCATCCATAAAAAAGGTGTATCCTTTTATCAATTGGACAATGAAGATTGTATCTGTGCTATTCAGCATCATTTCGAAAGAGGAGTTCATTCTTCAGACAGATTGGAGATCACCACAAGCCTTGGGGAAAGAAGGTTAATTTGTGGCATTTTCTAAATAAATAAATTGTCAAGGGACTTCACATTCCGTGTTGTCCCAAATTTAATAAAACAAAAAATGCCCACTCTTTGAGTAGACATCTTTCATCATTTTACGAGAAACTCCAGATTCCTAAGGGCAAACGCATTCCTAACAAAATTGTAAGGATCAACACAATAACAAACTGAATCCAAAATACTCTCGTTGGTTTTCCTTTTTTCAAACGAACTAATACCATTTCCATTGCACCGATGGTCCATATACCTAAGATGATCTTAGCAATGTATTCACCATCTAATTGAGAAATTCCTGTCACAAGAATAATCCCTGTTACAATGATTAACACATAAAACAATCTCAATACCATATGTACAATTTTTGACGGCTTTTCTTTACCTGACTTAAAAAGGGAATGTGCGACAAAAAATAAAATAATCGCAACGACCCAAGTTGTAATGTGTGCGTGTGTCATCTTTTTTCCTCCTTATGCTGTTCAAAGACAACCCTATTTTAGCATGATTTCCTACAAATATTAAAAAATAGTGCGTAAAAGAATTGAACTTCCTGTGAAATTTTTGACATAAAAGAAAGAAGCCCACCTTTAGACTTCTTCTGTTGTATTAAATTATTACTTGATTTCTTAATATTCCGAGACCTTCGACCTCAATTTCTACAACATCACCAGGTTGTAAAAACTTAGGTGGATTAAACCCTTTTCCTACCCCTGCTGGAGTTCCGGTTGCGATGATATCCCCTGGTTCGAGCGTTGTTCCTTGTGAAATGATTGAAATAATATGTTCGATAGAAAAAATCATATCCTTTGTATGACCATCTTGCCTTATTTCATTATTTACTTTTGTTTTTATTGATAAGTCATATGGGTTACTAATCGCCGATTTATGTACTATATAGGGACCAATCGGACAAGAAGTATCTAAGCTTTTTCCTAGTAAAAATTGTTTATGCTGTGACTGGAGATTTCTAGCCGTGACATCATTTACAATTGTATAGCCAAATACATAGTTCATCGCTTCGTCTTCGTTAATTTGTTTGCCCTTTTTTCCAATAATAACAGCTAGCTCTCCTTCGTAATCCAGCTCATTTGTGATGTGGGAGTGAGGGTCAATTCCTTGTTCATGACCAATGACCGAGGTTGGAGCTTTAGAAAAAAGCATCACATGCTTTGGAATATCTTCTTCACTTCCCATTTCAATCGCATGCTCTCGATAGTTCTTCCCAACACAAAAAATGTTTTTCAAAGGCCTTGGAATAGGGGCTAATATTTTCACATCTGATGATGTATATACAAAGCTTTCTAAACCCTCTGCATGTTTCAATTTATCAACTATTTGCTTAACATCTTGTACAAATTTATCACCTAAAGCAACACATTCAGCTAGTGTTTTTGGAAAAGAGGTAATTTCAAAGATTTCCTGTTCTGCTTTATGTAGGTCAATAATTTTTTCTTCATGCAGTAAACCGATAAATGGTTCGTTATGTAAAACTGCTGTAACAAATTTCAAAGTATGGCCCTCCTTATATACTAGGTGCTAGAAATAAGCGTTTTAGTATCGGCTACTATTTAACTTATTATGTCTTCTGATGGTCATGATAATATATTCGATATTGAGTCTAACATTTCCTTTTAAAAAGAGATGAGTTGTTTCTTGATTTGTAATTTCTCCCCCATTAGTCACACCATTTCTTTCTATTTTCATAGGCTATATATAGGTAAATGTCATAAATTCTGTTTTTTGCTCAATTATTTAGCAAAGGATGTTTAACATGCCAGCAATCGTAGGTGCTTTTAAAGTAAATAGTGTAGGAACGAGTAGCATTGTTCATGTTGGAGATGTGATTACCATTTCTCCTATAAGTGAGGTCAAGACGTTTGCCGGTGCAGGCTCCTTTAATACAGGTGACGGCCTGAATATATACAATCAAAACTCTGTAACAAATACGTATGACAATGATGTCGTCGACCAACCCATAACCGGTAATTTGTAAGAACATAGCGAAGCGCCTTAAACAGCTTCGATATAGGTTTAAACTGTCTAAAGGAAGTGTTTATAAATGAATTTTTATATTAATCAATCAATCTGTATTAATTATCTACGAGTAGGGTCAGTCAACAACTCTTCGGTTTTACAGATTGGAAGTGCTGGAATGATCAAGCCTTTATCAAACCTGTATAACACCGGAGCCTTTTTCCAACCTGCACCGCAAATTACAACAGAAACACCAACTGGGGTTGAAACATCCCCTTCTGAAGGTGATGTAGAACCCTTAAGTTCACCAGCATCAACATCATAAACTCCCTAGGCATTCACCCATTTTTAACTGCCTGCATAGATTATAAGTATCAACTATGGATCGAGAAACATAAGGTGGGTGAATGACTTTGAATTATAACGATATGATGAACTATTTACAACAACTTCATCAATATGTTCAGCAACAGAACAATTTTATCCAACAACTAAATAAACAGATAACCGCATTACGTTCTGACGTAGAAAAAATAAAAAAACAACCTATGACAAACATTGAAAAAATTGAATATAAATTTGATCAATTAAAAGTAGAACAACTAGATGGAGTCTTAAATATCGGTCTAAATCCAACCGATCCTGAACAAATCGAGAACTTTGAAGTTCAGCAAAACGGTACGAATGTTAATGATGTTCAGAAACAGCTACGAGATCAGTTAATAAAACAATGTAAACATGATATCCATCATTTTTTAAACCATGATTGTGTTCAATACATTCAACATGCAGAAAAGCAATTTAATCTAAAACTAGATGACCCTCATCGTCAGCATATTATTGCTGACATAAAAAAACAGATTGATAGTAGGATCCAATATTATATGAATGCACAACCTTTATCAGAGCAGGATTCACTAATAAATAAAAAGCAGGAAATTTTCTCATTAGTTAAAAAGGATGTTGAAAATTCAATTAATCATTTTTTACAGCACTTACCTAAGGATTCTATATAATCATTAAAGGAGTGACTATATTTGTTATGAATTTTACTGTTGTAAATCGTGATATACAGGTAGGAACTATTCGAGTTGTCGGGGTATCTAGTTCATCGGTCTTCTTAATAGGAGATACTCAAACAATTTCACTATCATCGATATTTGATACACCTCCTGAATCTCTAATTATCGGTCCTCTTGTACCATTGGCGCCACAATGATAAGTCGGCAATCAAATGTAGTATCAGCCTATGTGAATTCAGTTGGGATTAGTTCTGTCTTTCAAATCGGTGATTCTATGCAGATTACGCCAAAGATAAATACCCTTGCAGTACAGCGTGAAGAGGAGCTATTTTACGATTTTGAAGGGGACCTTTCAATGTTTCAAACATTTAAAGAGGATATCCCTCAACCAATTATATTTGAAAGCGTAACAACTAATTTTTTTCATGAAATCCCAAGAATAAATGTCTATTCCGTTAACATTGCATCCATTTCAAGTTCGTCAGTTTTTCATATCGGTTCCACGAATGATATTATATCTGAGGCACGCGTAAAACATATTCGACAGTTAAAAAATAAAAATAACAATGTATCGGGTACTTAACAACATATATATTGTTGAAGCATATCTGTTAAATAAGAACAATCTAGAAACGCCCTGCATAAAGTAGAATAGTAGCAAACTTAAAAAAGGATGTTTTATATGCCAGCAATTGTGGGTCCAATTAAGATTAATAGCGTAGATGGAGGAGTTGTCAATTTTGGAGACACTTTTTATTTAGCTCCAAAAAGCCAATCAAAGTCCGCCTCAGGTTCTGGCGGTGGAAGTACAGGGGATTTCCACATCATTAATAATGGAATAAGTGCAACGAATTTGATTGATCCTGATGTGGCTGATCAAAACATGGTTGCTAATAATTAGCATGTTTGTTAAAAGGGATAGATGTTTTTAACATCTATCTTCTTTATTTTTAGATGACTTACCTTTATCGACCCTTTTGTTTTCGTTCATTTGATTTTCTCGTTTGTACTAGCTTCGAAGATGGTTGCTTCCTAATCCAGTTAATGAAGCTTTTAACCTTATCGTCTTGTTTTAATTCTTGGATTGTTGAGAGTCTTGCTGCCAGCTCTTCATTTGTATATAGTGCATGAATTTGCTTATGACAGGCAATACAGAGTTTTGCAGTCGGCAAAAAGGTCCCACCCATTTCCTTAGGGGTTAAGTGATGAATGGTTGTTTCAACCTCTTGTCTTTCACATAATTCACATGTCCCTATTTCCTTCTTCTTCCCCATATCTTCAATCCTTTTTAATGTCTCTTTTCTAGATTGTTGCTTTAGAAGATGTTTTCTATACATATAACTGTTTAGGTTGATTGAAACGGAAATGCGAGAATCCAGTTGGACCGTCGGGACAGGTGAGATCCCTCAGGAGTTTAGTGATGAGGAGGCGCTCACCGTCCGCCTCATGGAGAGCGGACATAATAGAGCGCAAATCAACCTCCAAAAAGTGCAAAAACACCCTTTTAAATTAAGGCTATTTTCGTAAACTTTGTTGTTAGTAATAGCTTGAAGGAAACAGCCCTATATAAAGTCTAGCGGCATCTTTTCTTCCTAGAAACGTACCTTATATACGCTAAAAACAATGTTATTTACATATTTTGGTCAATAGCAACAACATTTTAGAAAAGAGCCTAAATTAAAGAGATTCTAAATATACAGAGGTACCTTTTCCAGAAGGTTCGGCTGGTTCCACAATTAATTTCCTTTGGAGTCTAGCTCTCAATTCCTGAACATGGCTAATGACTCCGACAGAGAGGTTTTGGGCTTGTAGCTTCTCTAAGGCAGTAATAACGGTATCCAATAACTCAACATCCAATGTTCCAAATCCTTCATCCAAGAAGAAAAATTGAAGCGGGTATTCTCCTCGTAATTGAATTTGTGTCGATAACGACAAGGCTAACGCTAAAGACGTTAAGAATGTTTCACCACCAGAAAGTGTAGATACTGGCCTTCTGACCCCACCATTTGCATCATCCCTCATAATAAAACCACCTTGGGAATCTACTTCAATCGCATATCGACCCCGTGTTAGTATGGAGAGACGTTCTGATGCATCACGACTGACTTGGTGTAGCTGCTCTTCTGCCACATATTCAACAAAGCTATTACCCTTGAACACTGATTGAAGCTTATCAAGTTTTTGTAACATATTATCGAGAACTTTTTGCCTTTCCTCAATTTCAGTGAAGCGTTCATGCTTTTCCAAAAGCACTTCTAGGGCCTTGGTTGCTGCTCCCTTATTCGCAACAGCTTCCTCTGTTTGCTTCTTCATCTCGGTTTTTATCGATTGAATGCTGTCCCAGTCTTCCTGTGATAGCAATTTCCCAGCTAATTTCTCTTCAATTCGCTTTAAGTCTGTGTTAATCTGCTTTAGTTTATCCTTGTAAGATTCAATTTTCTCTCTCATTTGCTGTCTTTCGTCAGATGGTAACAAGGAGGCTAACGTTTCTTCGGTTGTTAGGAAAGATGTTTTATTCTTTACTTCTTCCCAACTTCTCTCAGACTCCTCAAGGTGTCGAACTGCTTGGTTCAATGCTTTCTCATGAGCAGTTAGTTCACTTTGAAGCTTGTGAAGTTGATTCGCTTCCGTTTGCCATAGCTGATATTGTTTATTTTCTTTCTCTGCCAAACCCTTTATGTGTGCTTCCGTTTCTTCGATTTGTGTGGCAATTCGTTTCTCTGGTGATAGGCCACTTAATTTATCTTCTTTTTCCTTAATAGATGAACGGCGATTTTCCAAGGTTGCTAGTAAGGCAATTTGCTGCTCTGTTATTTGCTGATTGCGTTTTTCTTGCACTTTTGCTTGAGCCTGTTGTTCTTCAATAAACGTAACACTTTTTTGAATTCTTTCTGTTAGTAATTCATAGGCTGCATCTTTTTCAGAAATATCCCCTTGTAACTTTTCAACCTCCTCAAAAGGTATCATCGAGAATTTCTCTGAGTATTCTCCCAAGCTTTTCTCATAGTTTTCTTTGTATTGATGGGTTTTTTCTGACCATTCCCTTACGTCTTCAAGGGTAGATGAGATTATATCCTTCCTTCTCATTTCCTCCTGCTGCAGCTCCCGATACTGCTTTACTGTTTTTTCTAGAGCATCTCTTTCTTGCAAATAATCTTGAGCAAGAAGTTTAAACTCAGTTTGAAAAAGATTAAAGGCTTGTTGGAAGGATAGATCTTGAGAGATTTGAAATAATTCGTTTACTTGTAGCTCTTCGATTTGTTTCACTTCTTTTAAGAACCCGAATTCTGAGACAAGTTGTTCTGCCAAGCCTTCTGCCTTCACCTTCAATGACTGTGGCTCTTGACTTAACACTTGCAAGTCCTCAAGCTGTTGCTTCATTAATTCAGATAGCTTTTCCACCTTTTCATTTTCAGGTTCTGCATGGACTGGACTAGGATGGCTACATGATCCACAAACCGGACAAGGCTCTCCCTCATTTAATTCCTTTACCAACTCATAAGCAAGCTTTTGACTTTTTGCCTTTTCTTCTTCCTTTATAGCCGATTCCACTTTATTTTTAGCAAATGCCAGAATTTGCTTATATTCATTTTCACGTTCAGACACATGGTAATAAAGTTGATTTAAACGAAGAAATTGTTTTCCGAGCTGCTGCTTGCTTGTTTGTAATTGATCCGTTGTTAGGCTTACCTTGTCCTTTTCCGTGTTAAGGGCATTGGTTTTTTTAGCTAGTAATTCATTTGTTTCTTCATATTGCTGCTTGCTTCTCAAGACATGTTGTTTAGCTTCAGCAGCACCTCGTATTTGATCTCGATCCTTAGCAGTTACCAATTTTGTTTGTTGCTCATCCTTCAATGCCTGTTGTTTTTCAAGTGCTTTTTCAACGAGCTGTTGAGCTTTTGATAATAATGCATGATGATGTTCACGCTGCTTTTGCAAATTTGCGTTCTCTTCTTCTATTTCTTGAAGCATCTTCTGTTCCTGCAGTAACTCCTCTTCAACCTTTTGTAGCTGCAGGAGCTTCTCCCGTTTTGAAACTAATAAAGGTTCCTGCTCCGCTTTTTCTTTACGGATCTGCTCGTACTCTCGACTGGTTATTTCGTATTCTTCTTTCATTTTTTCGTAGCTTTTCTTCGCCCTGATCAGGTTGATTTCAGCTTCATTCTTATCTTTTTTCCGAGCTTGTAGTGCCTCCGCGTAAGGTCTTAGCGCCTCCGATTCCTCTGCAGCCTTCAACCGTCTCTCTAAAGCATCTATTTTAACTTCTTCTTCTTTTACAGCCATCTTTTCCTTTTCAATTTCGGCCTTTTGCATTTGGAGATTCCAGATATCTTGCTTTTGTTCAAACTCTTTTGTTACACTTTCCAACTCTTTTTGGCGTTTTTCTAGTAAAAGCTTTGCCTCATTTACTTGCAATTTGGCTTCTTCGACTGCTTCTGCTGAAGCATCACCTAAACCCGTTTTTTCTGCTTCAAGCTCGTTTCGCTCAATTCGTGTCGATGCTAAACGCCTTTTTAATTTTTTCAACAATTGATCTCCATATTGCTCTAAGTGAAATAAGCGCTGAAGCATTTGCCGTCTTTCAGCACCCTTTAATGATAAAAATTCAGCAAATTTACCTTGGGGTAGTACTACTGCACGAGTAAAATCATCAATTGTTAAGCCAAGTAAACCATATATTTTATCATTTACATCAACTGCTTTATCAGCAAGAACAACATGCTCTTCGCCTTCCTCAATTAACCGGCATATCGATGTTTTTACTCTTATATCATCTGTTCTTTTAAAGACGCGTTCGACAATATACCTTTTCTTTGCTGAAGCATTTTCAAGCTCAAAGGTGAAAGAAACTGTCAGTTGATCTTCGGCATGATTAAGAATGCCGTGCGTGTTATTCATCGCACGTTCAACCTTTCCATACAAAGCGAGTGTCATTGCATCTAGTATTGATGATTTTCCACTTCCTGTTGGACCAAAGATCCCAAATATTCCCCCATCACAAAGAGAATCAAATTCAATTGTCTGCTTTTCTCGGAAACTATGCAATCCAGCAACACTTAATTGAACTGGCTTCATCCTTCATCACCTTCCTCTTGCTCCTCATCCTGTTGTACTAGTTCCAAAAACAGCTTTATAAGCTCGTCCTCAGGCTTTGCTCCACCTGTTTGCTTTTCATAAAACTGAGTAAACAGCTGATCGATTGGTAAATTTGCTTGTCTGGTCGTAGCTATTTCTTGCTCTGCTTGAAAGACTGGACGAATATGAATAAAGCCAGGATGCCATTTTCGTAGGCGATGAATTTCTTCAATTGATAACGTACTTGTTAAATGAATTTCCAAGTCAATCCAAGCTGTCGAATCTTTTCCTTCATCTAACCAATTATGCACCTGACTAATTCCTTCTGTCGCCTTCCATTTCACCAATGGCTTTCCAGATGATAGCGGTATTTCTTTCATGACAACTGGTTGATTTGGTTCTGCATCAAGGATTGTAACAGACTTCGCATATCCTATTTCTGAAAAACTATACGCAAGAGGTGAGCCAGAATATCTTGTTAGTGTACTTGCACGCTTAATATTTTGGGGGCGGTGCAAATGTCCTAATGCTACATATTGTGCAGCTTCCGGCATACTTGTCGCAGCAACCGTGTAAGCTCCACCGACTTCTATTGGACGTTCTGAATCAGTCGAGCTACCACCGGCTACATGAATATGGCTCATTGCGATATTAACTGTGTCCTGCTGAAATTGTTTGCTCATCATGGAAAATAAGTCACGAATTCGTTCATCATATTTGTTTCGAAGAAGAACTTCATCATGTTCCTGTGATAACACTTGCTCAAGTCTCGCTTCAGAAGGATAGGCAAGTGCTGCAATCATCATTTGCTGTTGTGATGCTGGTATATCCACTTTAATGACCTCTGTCTTTGGATAACCGATTAAATGGATAGAATGATTACCAGCTAAAGGAGATGCGGCAGATAATCGATCTGGGTTATCATGGTTTCCTGCAATGACAATGATGGGACGTTTTCCATGATCTGATAATCTTGATAGTCCATCATAGAATAATTGTTCTGCTGCTGCCGGTGGATTCACAGTATCAAAGGCATCCCCCGCCATTAAAATGGCATCAACCTTTTCTTCCTCTACGATTCTCACAAGCTCGTCAATAAACTGAGCTTGTTCTGCTAGACGACTCCGTCCCTCAAGAGCTCGACCAAGATGCCAATCTGCCGTATGCAATATGCGCATTCCTAAACATTCCTTTCGGGCTTGTTTTATAAAGGCTGTTTTCAAACTTTGTTGCTATATAATAAGTATTGGGAATGGTTGATTGTAGCTCCAGGATGCTCGCTTTCCGTGGGGTGGGCGGTGAACCTCCTCGACGCAAGCGTCTACGGGACCTCACCTGCCCCACTGCTCCCACAGGAGTCTCGCACCTTCCGCTTCAATCAACCTAACTAGTTTTATTAATAGAACCTGTTTAATAACCAATAGTCTTAGAAAAGAGCCTTTTTTAAAAAGTATAAAAGCAAGCGCAATCGGCTTTTGACCGATTGCACCCATACATGAAATTTGAATTTTCTTTCTTACATGTTTATCAAATAACCACCATCAAAGAAAAAGAGATACTTTTCCTGAAGAGGACGGTGGAGAATGTCTTCTACTGCTTTTGTATATAAATCAATTTGCACGCGGTAACGCTCCTTCAATAATTCTTCAACAGCTGTTGTTTCATTGGAGAAGCGTCCTTTAATCGTATCTGTCTTATAATCTAGTAAAACTGTTCCTTGCTTGTCCTCAAATAAACAATCAATAACCCCTTGAATTAAAATGGGCTCATCGTTCATATTTTCATAAAGCTGATTAGCTTCTAATGCGTAACTGAATGGTACTTCTCGATAAACATTTTCTGCGTTTACCATTCTATGACCAAGGTCTGATGAAAAAAAAGCAGCAATTTGATTAACGTCAATCACTTTTGCAAGCTCAGCAGATAGAATTTCTCTTTGAACGAGCTCTTCTACCTTCTTCAAAATTGTTCTTTCTGTTATTTCCTCTGAAAGATCGATATGCTGCATCACAGCATGCATGGCTGTTCCTTTTTCAGCCGGAGTTATGGACTTACCTTGCATAAAACTTGGTCGATTATAAAGAAGAGATTGTGGTGAAGACTTCTTTATTAGCTGCTGACCACTATATTCGTCTTGAACCTCTCGTTGTCTTTTTAACTCTGTGACCGATTGCTTTGAGCGGCTTCTCGTTGCTTGTTTATAAGGATAAGACCATGAAAGCTGATCTTGAACCAATGGCTTTAGATCGCTTTCGAGCGATACGACTTCCCCTTTTTGAATAGAAGTTAGTAGCTCAAGGTTTATTTCCTGCTCCGCTTTAAAGGTTTCTTGTAGCTCTTCACCTTTAACTTTTTCGATTGTCCATCTAGATGGGTGTGAAGCAATTTCTTCATTGAAACATACCTGTCCCTCACTGAGCACAACGCAATCCTTATGGCGAATTAGCGCTGGACCAATCCAATCTAAGTAGCTCTTTGCTTTCGCACGTTCAAAATCAGGTAACAGCCAATCTGAATGAGAAAGATGATTTCTCCAATTTGTAATTGTTTTATCAAAATCCTTTAACGTACCTAGTAAATACAGCTTTTCCTTTGCACGAGTGAGCGCAACATAAAGAACACGCATCTCCTCCGCTAGAAGCTCCATCCTCATTTTTTTCTTTAACGCAATATAAGGAAGAGTTGGATAACTAACACGCAGTTTAGGATTGATCAGCTTTGTGCCAAATCCTAACTCTTTATCTAGTAAATATTTTTTGTTCAAATCCATCATGTTAAATTGCTTTGAAAGACCTGCTACAAATACGATCGGGAATTCTAATCCTTTACTGCTATGAATAGTCATGAGCCTTACAACATCCTCTTGCTCACCGAGAGCACGAGCGGCACCTAGATCATCTCCACGATCTTGCATTCTTTCAATAAAACGTAAAAAGCGGAACAATCCTCGAAACGATGTTGCTTCATATTGCCGTGCACGGTCATATAAAGCACGGAGATTTGCTTGACGCTGCTTTCCTCCAGGCATCCCACCAACAAAATCAAAGAACTTTGTATCACGGTAAAGCTGCCAAATTAAATCTGAGACAGACCCCTGTCTTGCTAATTCACGCCAGCCTTGTAAAAGCTCAATAAAAGGACTTAGCTTTTCAAATAGCTCTCTATGATCCTGTTTTCCCGAATGAATGAATGCTTTTACTGCATCATAAAATGTTCCTTTCCGATCGTACGTTCGAATCAATGCTAGCTCATTTTCACTTAAACCAACAACAGGTGAACGTAATACCGAAGCTAAAGGTATATCTTGAAATGGATTATCAATTATTTTCAGGACAGCTAGCATGATCGCTACTTCGGTTGCTTCGAAATATCCATTTGAGAGATTCGCATAAACTGGAATGCCTGCCTGTTTAAACTCCTCCATAATTTGTGGCGCCCATGGCATTGAGCGAAGAAGAATCACCACATCACGGTATGTGATATTTCTTGTTCCTCCAATTCCACGATCATATACTTGAAACTGTTCATCAATTAATGTCTTAATCTTTTTTGCCATCAATCTTGCTTCAAGTTGCACCGTTTCTAATTCCTGCTCATCAAAAACGCCTTCAGCTTCTAATTCTTCCTTTTCAGTACTTTGTTCATCACCGCCACGTTCAACGAGTAATAGTTCTGTACTCATATGATTATTTTCCGGGTATTCAGCTCCAAGCTTTAATTCAGCATCATGATCATAAACAATTTCCCCAACTGTTTCACCCATAATTTGCTTAAACAAATAGTTTGTCCCATCAAGCACCTCTGAGCGGCTACGGAAGTTCTTTGATAAATCAATTCGCATTCCGGTATTCTCTGGAATCTGTGTAAATCTTTTGTATTTACTTAAGAATAGAAAAGGCTCAGCTAATCGGAAACGATAGATTGACTGCTTTACATCTCCTACCATGAATAAATTCCCTGTTGCTTCCTCATCCTTTGTAACTAATTTCAAAATAGATTCCTGTACTAGATTTGTATCTTGGTATTCATCAACTAATACTTCTACAAACCGTTGTTTATAGTAAAGAGAAGCCTCACTTGGTTTGTCTTCCTCTGTTTGAAGAATCTGTAGGCAATAATGCTCTAGATCAGCAAAATCAACCATCCCTTTTTCCTTCTTCATGCTTTCATAGCGGTCTGCAAACTGTTGAACAAGAGAAACAAGCTTTTTCACAACAGGTCTTAAGTGTTCAAAATCTTGGATGTAATGCTGTAGAGAACGTGAAAAAAGTTCATCTCGTAGCTGCTCAATTTGCTTTTTTGCAGCATTTCGTAGCGTTGTAACCTGATCTGTTAAACTCTTATCATATTGATCACCTTTTACAACTTTTGCACGAGTCATTTTAAATTTTTTAATAAGCTCACCAAGCTCATCCCATGATTGTGTGTGTGCGATAACCTCAGAAATCTGCTTTAAGTCATCCTCTAAGTTCTCCGCTCGTGGAGCAGGGCCGGCTGGCTGCTTCGTTAGCTCCATTGCTCTTAATAGCTGTTCTTTAGCGCCAATAAGCTGCATCTCTATATCCTGTAGCAGATAGGTAATAAATGGCAGAGACCCAATATCGCTTTCTTCTATATCATACATCTCTGCAAGCTGATCAAGCCAAACACTTGGTGCTGGATGTGATCTAGAGAAAAAATAGAGCTCACGAATCAGTGACTGTAGCTCAAGATCACTTCGATCTGACGTATATCGGTCAACTAAGTCAAAAAATTCCTCATTGTCCTCTCTGCTATATTCCTCTTCAAACATTTCATCAAGAACCTCATCAATCAGTAATTGACCTTCTGTTTGATCAGCAATTCGGAAGCTTGGGTCAATATTAATTAAATAATAATATTTTCGAACAACCTGTAAGCAAAAAGAATGTAATGTTGAAATAGATGCCTTATTGAGCAACGTAAGCTGTCTGCGTAGGTGAAGAGATGATGGATTCTCTTTCAATGCCTTCTCGAGCGCTTCCCCAATACGGTTCCTCATTTCAGCAGCGGAGGCATTTGTAAACGTAACAACTAGAAGTGAATCCACATCAACTGGATTTTCTCTGTTTAAAATCTTTCGGATGATACGTTCAACTAAGACAGCCGTTTTTCCAGAACCTGCTGCCGCTGCAACTAAAATATCCTGTCCGCTCGCAACAATTGCCTTCCATTGATCATCTGTCCATTGGCTGTTTTCAGGCTTTGGAATCAGTTCACTCATGACGTGCAGCCTCCTCTCGCAGTTTCCTTAACACTTCATCATTTTTTTCACTTTTTAAGATTCGGAAATTATTTTCTTCTAGGGATTCATCAAACTGACAGACAGATTTATATTCACAATACGTACATGGCATTTTATCCTTGAGCTTGTACGGACTAATGTCAATTACGCCATCTGTAATATTTGTTCCTATCTTTTTAAACGTTGAACGCACATGGTTACGTAACAAATTAAATTCTTCTTCACTAGCAATAGACGAGGTTGAACGGAAACCTCCATCTTTTTTCAAGCCTGCAGCAATAATATTTGATGTGCTCCCTTCTGTAAGCGAGTCATCCATTAACCGAACGGCTTCTTCATCACCCAGCAATAAACCTTTCATCTTAAACTTCTTAAAAATTTCGTCGTCCAATTTATCTTCTGGTAACAACGATGAAGCCTGAATCATCGGATCATGCACATGGAAATATAACACACCAGCAGGAGTCGCCTTTACACCTAACCATGTGGTCGAATTTGAAATAATCACATCTAGGTACGTCAGCATTTGCAACGCTAAACCATAATACACTTCAGAAAGCTGAACATTTTTTTCACTAGATTTATAGTCAACTATACGTAATAACACACCATTTGAACCTGTCGCTTTATCTACACGGTCAATTCTCCCAGCTACCTCCATCGTGCATCCATTTGGTAATGTAAAGCGAATTGGTGGAAGCTCTCCCCCTTTACCAAAACCGAGCTCTAAGCTAACTGGAGCAAAACCGCTAGCTTTAGCATGTTCGCTTAAAATAGATGAAGCACGAGCAAGGATTTTTTGAAGCTTTCGTTTTATATAATGATAGCGATTTGAGCTAAGTAAAATCTCCTTTTGCAAGCGTGGTGCTAATCTTTCAACAGCATCATTTGAGAGTCGCTCACATTGTTCTTTCGTGAGCTCTTTCCAATCTAGCTTTAGCTGCTGCAATCGGTCCGAAATGAGCTTTAAGGCAGAGTGGAACATTTGCCCGATATCAGGTGCCTCAAGCTTGAAAAACTGTCTTTCTCTAAGCTTTAGACCGTGTGAGGCAAAATGGGAAAATGGGCAGCTATTAAATTTCTCCATACGCGACACACTGCCTTGAATATGTTCACCGTAGAGCTCCCTGCTTATTGTTGTATCCAGCTTTTCCGGTTTATTTTCATAAGTTAAACTACTTAATACTCTTTTAGTAATTTGCTGATTCTCAGATGCAACAAAGTAATTATATGCATCCCACCATAACGGATGAATAGGGTAGCCTCGCTTCCATGATTGCAACTGAGATGTTATATAGGAAAGTGTTACATGCTGATTAACGATAAACGATAATTGCTCTTCGGCTGTTAGCTGCTCAGGCTCATTCAGTAGCCGTTGTTGTTCAATAGCAGGAAACATTTCCTGCATTCGCTTAATGATCACCGATGGTAATAAGGCCTTTCCTTCCTCATCTGCCATTGGAAAAGATATATAAAGTCTTTCAGATGGACTTGATAGAGCCATATATATAACAAAGTTTTCATCAAGGAGTTGCTGTCTTGCTGTAGGGGCTAATTCAACACCATGATAGTGAAGTGCCTCTCTGTCATCCTCTGTTAATATACCTTCTTCCTTCGGTCTAGCTGGAATTACTCCATCATTGGCACCGACAATGAATGAACATTTCACATGGAAGAATCTTGACTTTTCTAGGTCCGCTATTAACACCTGGTCAATGGCCGGGGGAACTAGGGAAAATTTCATCGATTCTAATCCTGTTTCAAGCATTTCAGAAAACAGCTTTAATGAAATCGGCTCCTCTGCCATCATTTCAACGAACTCATCTAATAAATTCACAACAGCCTGCCATACTTGATCATGCTCCCTTGCTTCCAACAGCTGTCCCTTTTCCTCAGCCTTCATCCGAAGTGTTTCTAACTTCTCAGGAATCTGTAATTCTTCTAAATACAAGTATAATGCCTCAGCAAGGGAACGACCGTTTTTACTGTGTTTTAATCGTTTATGAAAAGATTTAATCGGTTTAACGATCAGGTCGCGGAGGTGATTTAATTTTTCTTCCATTTGTTTTTCTTCATCTGTCACGACAAACTCATCATCAAGTGAATAAAAGCGGCGATAGCGCCAACGCTCATCCTTCGTCCACTTGGAGCCTTGAATTCCGTAAGACAAAACATAGTTCTCTAGCAAATCCATGTCTTCGCGAATAGATTGGTTATTTTGTTCTATTGGAAATAATAACTCTGTTTTAATCCCACGGAACACGGCCTCGTATCGCCAATGTCCATTGATAACCTCTAGTGTAGAACGAATGAGTTCAACTAATGGATGATTTAGCATGGAACGTTTTTGATCAATGAAAAATGGAACTTCAAAATCTCGAAATACTTGCTCAATCACATCTCGATATTCATTTGAATTGCGAACAAGCAAGGCGATGTCACGATAACGGTAATTCTCTTCTCTCACTAGTGATTGAACTTTTCTTGCAATCCCTTCAATTTCAGAACGGCGGTTTGCAGCTTGATAGAGTGTAAGACTTGTTTTATCTTCATAAACAGTTGTTGGTCTGATGTCATAATATGTTTCTAAATGCTGTAATGATGGGCTGCTCATAAAACGATGCTGCTCGTTCATTATTAGCGGCTCTTCTATTTGTTGTCCGGTTTCATTAGCCAGCTGGAGAATTTTATTATATGTTCTTCCAGTCATTTGGAATAAATGCAATTCATGTGGCAAAAAATCCTCATACGCCTTATCTGCAGTGAGCGCTATTTTCACATTTCTTACGTGCTTTAGTAAAGAACCTATTACCTCAAATTCTTGGGGTGTAAAGCTATGAAAACCATCGATATAAATATCAGCAGATTGTAAATAACTAGAATCCTGCACTTTTTCTGCAAGAAGCTTCAAGTAATCCTCAGAGTCAACATACTGTTCACTTAATTGGATTTCCATATGTTTATAAAGAATCGCCATGTCATGAAGCTTATCGGTTAAGGACTTTTTATCAAGCTCTGTTTGTGCGCTTGCTACATAATTCTCTAGCTCTTCTGGTGATAAGCAATAACGCTTGAATTCTGTAAGCATTGCTTCTAACTGCTCAATGAATCCATTTTTATCACTAGCTTTTGCAAATACCTTAAAATCCTGTTTATATTGCTCAACAAGTTTTCTTAGTAACATTTGAATCCCTGTACTTGAAAGATGGTGGCGCGTCATTCCGCCTGTTTCCTGTAAAACCCTCCAAGCTAAGCGACTAAAGCTAAAGGTTTGAGCTCTGATCATTCCACCTAGATTTGGCGTCCGAATTAATTCATACTCAGCACCAAATGTCATCTGATCCGGAACAAGGTAAATAATTGGTCGTCCGATTGGCGCTTCAAATAATCGATCTCTTATTTCATTTAATATCATCTCTGTTTTTCCACTTCCAGAGCGACCTAGAATAAATTGAATTGTCACGTTTATACCCCGCTAACGTTTTAGAATCTTGGTTTTTATATGGAAAAATAAATACCACAACTAAAATAGCGTGGTAGTCTTTGATTTATTAGTCTAAAGAAGGAAGAGCTCTTCTACGAAGTTATGTTTCTATAAAAACAATGTCTCTTACTATTTTACTTTACTTTTCAAGCAAATTCCATTTTTCGTCTCTACCAACTTTTGTCTTAGGGAACCGATACGGGTTGAGGAGCATAAAATGGGTGAAGGAGGTGATATGATATGAGGGATCAGCTTGTAAATCTCTATTTTTGGCTTGCAGCTGTTTGTGTAGCAAGTAATATATATTTACTTATTCCTATCTATTCTGTCCTTTCAGAAGGTCTGTCTATTACATATGAAGAGGCTGTTTTCTCTAGCACACTGTTTACCTTTTGTTATGCAGTTGGCCTCTTAAGTTTTGGACCCATTTCTCGAACCTTCTCCAAAAGATATGTTTTATGTTTAGGTATGATGGCATCTTTTCTGTTAACACTCAGTCTCACTACCGCTTCCTCTTTATTAAGCTTCTATGTTCTTAGAGGCCTTCAAGGAATTGTATTGGGAAGTTTTGCCCCTGTTGCCTACGCTTACTGCTTTGACGCTTTTCCTTTAAAACGACGAACATTTGTGATCGCCATTATCAATACTGGTTTTTTAATGGCAGGGATTATTGGACAGCTTATTAGCTCAACCCTTGTTTTTACTTTTGATTGGCGAGCGGTTTTTTACTTTTTTAGCTTCTCCTATTTACTTCTTTCGATTTGTTCTATCTATCTACTTCCAAAAGTTAATAATAGTAAGATCACTCGCCCCCCCTTATCATCTAGTCGACTTATTCAAACACCTGTCATACTAGGATTAAGTATGACATTTATTACACTTATGTCGTTCGTATCTTTTTATGAAGAGCTAGCTCAATATTATCTTGGGCAAGAACAAGCATTATTTTTTAGTAGATGCATCGCATTAATCGGTACTCCACTTTCATTGTTAAGTGGTCATTGGTTAAAAAAATGGAACCCCATAAACATGATGCTTAGTTGCTTATCATTTATAATCATTTCATTTTCGTTTATGCTGGCAGTCAAACAATTAGTCACCATGACAATTTTATCCATACTGTTTGTCTCTGCAATTGCCGTTTTTATTCCGTCTTTAATTACATTTATTTGTGAGGCTGCTGCTGAAAAACGCGCCACTGCTATATCACTTTATTCATTCACATTACTAACAGGAGCAAGCCTTGGACCTATTGTTTCTAACATTTTATCTTTCCAAGCAACATTGCTTTTATTTATTTCCTTGTTTGGAACGGCTTGTCTGTTATTAGTACGATTACAGATACAACATAAGCAGGATAAAGAAAGGGGCTATTGAGCTAAAGCCCCAAAACTTTATCTTTCTATAAAAAGAGCAACTCCAATGCCCCCACCAACACAGAGTGAAGCAAGCCCTTTTTGTGCATCACGACGTTGCATTTCGTGTAAAAGACTCACAACAATTCTAGAGCCCGTACAACCTATTGGGTGCCCTAAACTAATCCCACTACCATTCACATTTACTTTTTCTCTATCTAATTCCAGCTGCTTTTCAACTGCAAGATATTGTGCCGCAAATGCCTCATTAATTTCGATAACATCAAGATCATCAACAGTCCAATCTAAGGCTTTTAATCCTTTTTGAATAGCAGGAACAGGACCAATTCCCATTAATTTTGGATCAACACCCGATACAGTATAGTGGGAAATTTTCCCTAAGATCGGCAATCCTCTTTGCTCTGCTTCTTCCCGAGCCATTAACACAATCGCAGCAGCACCATCATTGAGAGAAGAAGCATTACCAGCTGTGACCGAGCCATTTTCTTTAAAAATAGGCGGTAATGATGCTAGTTTTTCACTCGAAACCTGTCTCGGACCTTCATCTTGAGTAACTGTCACTTCTCCTTTCCTTGTCTTCACCCTAATCGGGAGGATCTCATCCGAAAATTTACCACTTGCAATTGCTGCTATTGCACGATTTTGGCTTGATAACGCAAGCTCATCTTGCTCTTCTCTTGATATACTATACTTCTCAGCCACATTCTCAGCTGTTTCCCCCATCATAATGTGATGAATTGGGTCCTCTAATATCTCCCACACACTATCTGTAACTTGACTATGCTGAAGACGTGAGCCCCAGCGGTGCTGTTTCAATAAGTATGGACTTGAACTCATCACTTCTACCCCACCAGCGATGACAATAGTTGATTGACCTGTTTGTATTTGCATAGCCGCAGAAAGAATAGATTGAAGACCTGACGCACACTGTCTTTGAATGGTATAGCCTGTTGTTGTGTCAGGAAACTCCGCTAAAAGAGCTGATGTACGTGCAGTATTAGGTTCATCTGTTCGTTGTATACAATGCCCAAGAATAACTTCCTCTACCTCATGTTTCTCTAGATTACTTCGTTTCACAACTTCATCTAAAACAGGTACTGCTAACTGGGTAGGCAACAGGTCTTTGAAAGCGCCACCAAAAGTACCGATAGGAGTCCTTACTGCCGCCGTGATAACCACCTCACGCATCTTCCCATCCCCCTTATTAAAACATTTTTAAGCTAAGCAAATGTTCATAATTTTATTATATGATAGATTTTTAGAAATATGGAAAGAGGTTATGAAAAGTTGGGAAGCAACTTTATTTTCCTGTTACTGTTTTTGTTATTTACCACCTGTTCTGATTACTGCTCCATTTCCTGGTGCATTGTCTTCATTAGTTGCGTACTTTTCGCCCTTCATTTCATTACCCTTTACATGTCGTGGTCTATTCTCCGTAACGTGCTACTCGCCCTCTATACAGACATATTTTCCTTAACCATTCATCATTTCCAAGCTAATACTAAATAAAAAATGCTAACTCAAACATGGCGTCTTCCCAAGTGAGTTAGCATTATTTTTTATCCTCTACCGTTCCGATAACATGCTCTATCTTTACTAGTCCAAAATGACGACTGTCTCGACTTTGGAGACGATTATCTCCAATAACGAAAATAAATCCTTCCGGAATACGTGCTTTGTCAATAATCTCTTCAAGAGTGAAGCTTCCTGTTTTTTTATTTATATCCATGTCTTCTGGAGATAAAAACGGCTCATTAACTGCCTTTCCGTTCACATATAACTGATCATCCTTATAATGAATTTCATCACCAGGTAAACCAATGACTCTTTTCACATAGATTTCTTCACTATTTGGCAGATGAAAAAGAACAACATCAAACCTTTTTAATGATGAAAAATATAAGCCCAACTTATTTATTGATAGCAACCGACCTTCTTGATAAGTTGGTTGCATTGATACACCTTCTACTTTGTATTCTATGAAAACTATATTCTTAATAAAGATAGCTGTTAAACATATTCCAACTGCGGTATAAGCAATTCTCCGTTTTTTCATACAACCTCCTCAAGTTAGCGACCTCTTTTTCCTGCTGTCATTGTTGTATTCAGACGCTTTTCTACACGCTTACCAACAAACCATAATAAAAAGATGACAACACCTGCAATGACTGCTCTTGTCGGTTGTGTAATAAGAGCATGTAAATCCTGACCGATAAAGCTAACTAAAAAAATCATCACAAATTTACCAGATAGGACTGCTAAAGTAAACTGCCAAAAGCTTACTCTTGAAAGACCTGCAACAACATTAATGGCAGCTGAAGGAGTAAATGGGAAGCACAGTATTAGAAAAAGCGGGCTAAATCCTCTTCGTTCAATCCATGTTAACAGCCTTTTTATCCCCTTTTTTTCCTTAATAGTGCGGAGCAACCGCCACTCGCCAAGCTTCCTCATAACAATGAATACAATGATAGCACCTGAACAAGCACCCACCCAAGATAAAAAAAATCCCATCCATAGTCCAAACGAATTAACATTTGCAACAATGAAGGCTACAAGTGGTAAGAAAGGAAAAAACGCTTCTAACAATGGTAATAATATAGCAAAAAATGGTCCTAAGGAACGGTATGTTTCAACTAGCTCCATTAGATAGTCTAGAGTAAAAATATCCTGTAACGTCTCCAAGTTCATCCAAATCTCCTCATAAAATCCTTTGTATCTATTGTACACACTTATGTTAAAACTTAAAAGGAATAAGAAAAGCGAGAAGCGGCTTGGTCAGCCTCTGGCAATAACACAATTTAGACTAGAAAGCTTACCTTGCCTCAATTCTAAATTAGTTTAAACCTAGAAGCAATTACATACGTGACACCCTATGCTTCGGGGTTAATCATATTATTTTTTCAAAAAAGGTAATACTGCTGTGCTAGACCAAAACTAAGTTGAAATTTTATAGTTTTTACCTTTATCCATTCTAAAGTATGACTACTTGCGAACTTACGCATCATCAATTATAATAAACAGGAACAAATGTTCTGTTTAGACAGGGGGCATTTCTATGACAAGAATTCCAAGTGACATCAGAGATATGATTGAACAGTCTATTTATTTACCAATGGCTGTTTCTATTTTCAACAGAGATTTATCTGTCATTCAACAAAGTCCATTTAAATTACATCGTCCATACTTAACAATTGTTGAGGAATCCTTGAAGCTAGCTCAAAAAGACTTATCAGAAGTAAAACGGGAGCTTTACAAACGTAATATTAAAGTCCATCAAGTTGAACGGGATGAAGCTTTTACTCTCTATTCCTTCATATATAATGGCTATGAGGAGAAACACAATTATTTTAATCCTAGGATTCGAAACAAAGTATCTGAAATAATGGAGACTTACTTATTTAAACCACAAAAATAACTAGGTTTATTCAAAAAAACCTTTTAATTGCTTTTAAGACATACCATAGAAATCGAAATGGTCCTACCCTAACCTAAAATAATTTCCGGAGCGTAAAAAAACCACATCTGAAATAAAATTATCAAATTTTATAATGTTCATGTTTTTTACTTGGTTTTCGTGCTTTTACTCAAATGTATGAAAAGCATTGTATTCTCCTTGGGCCACGTTCTTTCTCTTTTGAGTGACAAACTTATATTAGAAAGATTGCCCATTGTCTGCCTAAGTATGTTGACATGCACCTTACAAAGACTTGTATTTCAAGCTCAAGTCTTTGTAAGGTGAAGAACTGCAATGTATTGTCAAATGAACTATCCAATTACGTAGTGAAGATCGAAAAATCAATTATACTTTCATATCTTATTCACCATTTTGTCGTTTTATCAGAAGCGATTCATTTTTCTTATTATTTGTTCATAAAAGGCACTTACCTCTTTCTCATTTTTTGGAAAAAGCAACATATTAATTTTTCTTTGTTCCTGTTCAATTCGTGAGGAAATGATCGTTCTTAATTGGGCCGTCCGAAATAATTGATTTTCAAAAGAGCCAACAGATACAGGTAAAGTAATTTGCTTATCATTTGTAAAAGTAATGTGGGTGTTATCCTCCTTAGTCCCTGAATAATCTTTTACATAGCTATGTGAAATCCATGCGCAATGTGATCTAGTAGAGGATGTCGTGGGGAAAAAATAGATGGCATTTGCTGGATCGATCACAATAGGAGGCTTATGAGTTATTCCCATTAGGTCTTTAGTTCCATCTTTCCTTCCACCATAGCTACTTCCAAAATACCTACAGCTTTGGTCAATGACTTCCAACGTTCGCTTTTCAACGAAAATTTCTTGCTCATACTCGAATATTTCTGAACAATATTTATTGTCAGTAGGAAGGATTGCCATTGTAAATCGATTCATTACATAGTCGCTTACACTTACTTTATTAGCATGTTTATTCACCATTATTGCACCTCTCCAGACAATTATTAGGTAATATATCCCATAACCCAATCTAGCATGTCCTTTTTGCTTTTTCTATAAATTTACAAAAAGTCCACAAAAAAATGACCTCTTTTACATTGCTGTAAAGAAGTCATTCGCTTACATTTTTTTCTGCTATTTCTTTCGTTTCATTTTGAATTTTATCAAACTCCATATCAATTCCTACATCAGGATTTAAAGGGGTTGGGGACAGTTCATTTTCTTTTTCCCTATTCATTACATCACTTCCTTACTTTCATCTTTTCCCTTTGTAAACTTTTCATACAAGACTCAAAATATTCCTGTTAAATTTTTTAAAAATTTTAACAATTTGGTTGATTTTCCTCTTTAAATTCCATACAATATAAAAAAGGCATCAGGGGTGATCTTTCATGAAAAATAAAAAGTCATCGTACACTGAAATCATGAAGTCCCGTAACACGAAGAACGTTCCATCCGAGCAACCTGTATTAGACATGTATATTCAAATGATTTTGGATGAAGCGTTGTTTAACAGGAAAAAAGCTTTGCTAGAAGAACGTATCAATGATGCACTTGACACAAAGAACAAACAAGTATTTATGAAACTTTCAGAAGAATACAGAGGATTACGTAAGCTAGGATAAGGATCGCCATTCGGCGATCCTTATTTTTTTGTTTTTTTGATAAACGAATAGG
>JAPSLU010000298.1 GCA_031180405.1 Bacillus sp. (in: firmicutes)
ATTCTCCCCTCCTAATATCAGACCTTTTTATTTTCCTATATTATACTAGATTAAATGTTCGTATCTTCCTTAAAAACTAAAAATCCGCCAATTTTAAGTAGTTTTTTGTTGTAATTTTCTATCGCAAGTTTTAGACTCACCTTAACTACTAAGAGGTTTTGAAGCCTAACTTTTTTTAGAGTTCAGTTGTACCCTGTATTTTATTTGTATTTCAAACCAAGAATGCAGCTAAGGTTTAACAAAAACCCATTAGAACTACAATAATAATGACTAAAAAAAGCTCATCCCAGTAAATTTTACTGAATGAGCTTTAATAGCTTTTGCAGATATTGAACTTACCAATTTATGATTGTCCTGGCGATGGCTGCTAGCAGAGTTACTGCGGTTGCAGCCACCACCACTTTATCAATTGTTCTAACTGCTTTCTCTTTAAAATAATATGTTAACACTCTGCCCCACCCCTTATGAACAACTTTAGTAAACCTATCACAAAACACAAGTTCGGAAATTTCAATCTATTTCATAATAGCGCTTAATAGCTTTTTGTCATCTACATCAGTATCAAGCTGCATATTCGAAAAAGAATCACGCTCTTGCTGTAATAACGTATTTACTTTCCTCTTTTCCTCTTGAAGTGTTTCTATTTCTTTTCTTGCCATATTGATCTTCTCTTTAATTTCTTGATCCATTTTTTCTTTTAGCTTTGTTTCTACATCCTTGTTAATTTGCTCAACATCAATATTATCGGATTTCTTAAAAAGCCCTAAAAAAGAGGGTTTTTGAATACTTTTCTTCAATGAGGTTGATAAGAGCTGCGTTTGTTTTTCTTCTAAGTATTTCATATAAGCATCTGTCTTGATTTGGTCTATCTCAACTTCTTTTCTCTCTAGTTTTCTCTCAATATCAGAAATATCTTTCTCGTACTTAAGTATGTTCAGCATTTTACTCTGGAATCCTAGATTTCGCTCCATAGTTGATAAACGTTCTTCATAATTATTCTGTAGCTGATCGCCATACTCTTGAAGATCGTTGCTTTCCCGTTGAACCCTCTTAACATTCCCTCCCATTGAAACACCAGGTTGCATTCCTAGCTCAGCAAGCAAATCCACAGAAGTTTTAGAGGCCCTGTCCATTAATACAAATATTAAATGTAAACGAAATACACTTTTATAATTCAACCTGTAGAACTTCCCGAACTTTTCAGGTTGAATGTACTCGATTAGATCTGAACGAAAATGATTTCTAATTGTAGAGTCCGACCGTTCAATAATACGACCTGCCTCGACAGTGCTATAAGTCATGTCCTTATGCATTGATAAAATACCGATTGTGAACACACTGCCCTCTAATCCATTCAAAACAGCCATCCTGTATATAGGATCATTTTCAAATTCCTTCACAAGCAGCTCTTTCATATCTAAGCTTTCCATATTCTCACCTCCGGTACTGTAGATTTCTACAATCATTTATAAAAAATATTACACTTAAAACATTCATAAATCAACTCAAAACGTTGATACATTAGGCGTTAGCAACCTTCGAACGATTCGTAGCGCTTGCGATATTTGCCACAAACGAACCTAAGCGTGAGCGCTACCTTGCGGAATTAAATAAATCAATAACGTAATTGATTCTACTTCGCGCTTATGAATCTATCGTTTTCGTAATTGAATTATAAAGAACGATAAATAACGTTCAGAAAACGATAACGCTACACATCGTTTGTGCTTGTTAACGCTTGTTTTATTAGTGTTTCCTTGTTGGCGCTCGGGATTGAACGTTAATGAACGTTGGATTGTCGCCCGTGATAATTTGATTGAAGTTGATTTTTGATTATCGTTGCTTATTTTCTAGGTAAGAAAGTCTATTTTTGTTTCTTGGACTCAACATAATACATTTTTTGAAGCTCTTAAGTGAATCTATTTTCTTGTAGCAATAACCTCATTAGCAAGGTATATACTTTTTATACGTACCACAATTGAGGGTCCTTATTGTGGTACACAAACAAAGCGTTAATACACAAGTGATTGTTTATTTATGGTTCTTTATGGTACGCAAAAGGTGCACACAATGTGTAAAAAAAAGAATACTAAAAAACAAGCCCAGAAGGCTTGTTCTTTAAAAATCAATATCATTCAGATCTGCAACTTTGGCTTTCTTTGGCTTATTCTCATTATCCTCAAATTCTAGATCATCTAAAGTCATCTTTTTCCGTCGGACTGTAGTGTTTCCAGAAGAAAAGAAGTCATCAAATTCATCTAACCCTAGTGCTGAAGAAGCTTGTTTCTTAGCTTCCTCTTGCTCTTTTTCTAACTGTTCCCACTGCGATAATTCTTCTCTTAACTGTTGAATTCTTACAGAGGGAGAAGGGTAAACGGCAAGGCCATATAAAGTAAGGTTTTCCAATTTGCTATTTTTAGATATTGATAAGTTTACTTTGGTATCAAGCAAGTCAGAAGTATATCTGAAAACATCATCTGCAATCTTAGGTGATATATTCTTCGAAGAAGGATATAGAACTGCTACAGCACCAGCCACTGCATTTTGAACTTTATAAGTAGCCAGTACTTCATTGTTATTAAATAGATTTCCTATAACAGATTCGATATTTTCATCGTTTCTCAGTTCCTTGTGCTTCGATATAGATAGCCAGCCTGGAGTTGATAAGGTAGTAAGTAGTTCCGTTTTATCAAATACGGACCGTCCATCTAAAAGAGGTAGAGATGAAATCTCTGCCAAAGCACTTGCGATCACCATATTGCTATAGGATTTAGCATCAATTTCAAGGCCTCCGTAAGTTTTGAGAGGGCTATTCGCGTAATAGTCTTTCATTTTTTCATTATCAATAACAACAGCAGCGCCCATTTTGTTTTCATTCATAAGTTGCTGAATTACACTAATACCAGCAAGAGCGTTCCTTCTAAATGCAGAACCTCTTTCGTCAGAAGAAGGCAGGGAGCAAATAACACCTAAAGGAATTTTCCCGCCTGGTAGGGCTCTGTTTTCTCTAACTTTTGACAAGTAAGCTAATGCTACTTTTAGCGCTCCATTACCAGTACCGCCGCCTAAACTAACACATACCCAAACGAACTCTGAGTCCTGTACTGCATCGTCAAGTGCGACCTTTTTATATAAGTCTGCATTTTCTTTAGCGATTTCAAATCCAAGCTGTGCATTTTTATCTGTACCTTCAAGTTCAGGAAAGTCTTTACTGGAAGTTACAATCCTATGAGTTTCCGGTATTAAATTTTTATGTTCTTCCATATCTGATTTTGATGAATTGAGTAAGAAAGTTGGATAACCAAACCTTGATAATTCAGCAGCGATTCGGCCACCACCTTGTCCAAGACCAATAATGGCTTGTGAAGGATAACGATCCATTTCAGATTTTAGTTCATCAGATAGTAAATGTGGGGATAGCAGCGCTTTAATTGCACCTAACTTTTCATTTTCTCCAAAAGTCTTAATCATCATATGTGTTGCTCCTTCCTTAACTTTTCTTCATAAAGTAGTTGGGCTAATTGTTTGCCTCTTACTGTAACAAAATAGGGAGTCGCGGTTCCGTCTTCTTTTTTCTCAACGAACCCTTGAGCTTCAAGAGTCAAAAAAGCGGAATCATACTTCTTTCGTTTGCTATGAAAGTTATCTAACCTAGTCTTAACAAGGCCTCTATGTATCTTGTTTTCTTTCACGACCTGCCTAAATACGTCAATAGTAAAGTCATCTAGCTTTTTTCTAAGGAATCGCAGTGTGTCATTATCGTATTCCAGTTCATCTAAGTCTCTGAAACTCTTAGCTTCAAGTTCACTCATTCCTTCACCACCTTATGAACCTAAAAAGACCTCTTTTGTGTACCTTTAAGGAACATTATAGAAAACAAGCCAAATAAATGCAATATATATACTTTATTATCTCAAATAAATGTACTTTCCTTCCATCCTTGTGTACCTTAATTGTGGTACACAATACAAATCTCAGACAGCTTTATTCCTGAAAAAACGTACCCTCCAATGACGCTCGATGTGTACCGCAATTGTGTACCTTAATTATGAACCTTAAAATTTACATAATAAAGTCCCCCATATTTCATTTTCGTATCATTAAATTCATTTTAGTTCTGTTTAAAAAGGGAAGACAGATCATCTTCGATCACAATTCAAATTCATTCAACTTACATATTTACCGTTGTCTAGCAATCATTCAGGTTCATTCAAGCTCATGTACTAGCATTATCATTAAAATAAATTTTTTTAAGTAAAAAACAGCAATTGTTTTATACGATTACTGGAATACGGAGTATTAAATGCCGGGGAGACATTGCTAGAAGGAAAATGATTATAAGAGATTGTCTGTAGTGGGGAGGTCTCGAAAGGATTCCTAACCATCTTTTACATAGGGGTATTCACTTTTTCATTCAATCCATGATTTTATATTTAGTCCTCAAGATATAACATAATCAGTAAAGTTCCGCATACCAGTGGAAAGGTTGCGGTGGAAAGATTATCGTTCCACCAAAAGTTTTCCACCATGGTACACCAATAAAAGTTCTTTGAAGTCTTGGTATTATAGTAAATACGGGTTCCAAAGCAAGTGTGAGTTCTTACCGTGTTTTCACCCCGTTTAACTTAAAGGATTGAGACTGAATCCTATTGATTTTACAACATCCATTTGGTCCCTAAAATTCAGCAAGTTCACAACAAATCTTAATAAGTTTGAAGCTCATCAGTTTTTGTATATTCCTGTATAATCATTCGCTTTATATCACAATATTTTAGTGCCAGCTCATAGTGCGTAAAAGGCACGCTAGATGAATGGATTGAAGCCAATAATTTCAAAGTGAAAATGGACAACGGACAAGTTTTCTTATTTAAGACTCCAAAGAGTTCTTATTCCAGAAGCCTTAAAAAAGGAAAAACGTACAACTACTTCTATGTTACATAAATCCGGACAAAACTACATCATAAAGGTAACCGGCAAATATAAAGAAAAGGGGCTACTCCTTCTCTGTAATACTATCCAGCCAATCATGTACGACAATTTTCAAATTGCGTCCATTCTCCATGAATTCATCCATGATGTAACTGATTAACTGTGTCAGGGTGATATCATCCTCATATGGATTCTCCTTTCGAATAAATTCAAGGACAAGCTTAAGCTGTTTTTTTCGATTGGTATCAAGCTCTCCATGCACATAGCTTGTTACGTATTCATTTAGAATCTCAGTATCTTTTACAGAGGATTCTATAAGTATACTGGCGCATGTGGAGATGGTGGTGTCCATTGCAAATGCAAGCTCACATAGGTCATTGTACACATCTTGGGTAAATCTCATAGTCAATCTTCTGGTGG
>JAPSLU010000299.1 GCA_031180405.1 Bacillus sp. (in: firmicutes)
TAAAAATCAATTCCATGAAGCTCACTAATGAAATAATTTACTAGTGCTGAAACCAAACCGTTCTTTCCAGCACCACGGGCCATGTATATAAAAAATTCATCAAACACTAAGTCGTCCGAATCTTTATAGCGTAGGAAAATAAAACATATCAAAAATTTTTGAAAGGGCTCTAACGGAAAGTACCATTTGTCAGCAAACTGAATGAAATTTTCTATCTGTTCACTATCGAAATAAATGTCCTTCATCTTCAAAATATCTTTTTCAAGCCATTGAATAAGCATTATCCGCTCTTTGTTTAAAATGATGTCGCCATTACGCCACATCGAAATATATTCTTCTACGTAGCTGTATGTTATCAAATTAAACTACCACGCTTCGGTTTGCCTTCCACAGTTGATGAGGCAGCAGGAGAAGGTGCTGTTTTAAGTTTAAATTTAATTGATTTTTCCAGCGCGATTTTTTGAGCGTTAATTTTCATTTTCTCATTCATGCTAGGGTGGCTCTTTATAAATTTTTGTGAACCATTTTCGATTGTGATACTTACTCCATCGCGATCAATCACTTTATCACATTCTGCATCTAATACATGCAAACGAATTAAATCATTTACTTTTTTTACTTCCAGCAAATCTTCGGTATCAATACGTGCTAATAATTGATTTTTTAACTCATCAAATTTCATACTACCCCCCCCTTATCACCCCTAATGTGAAAGGCTAATTTTAAAATATTTTCAGAGAGTTAAGCCCCTGCCCCGGTGTCCCGAAACGAAAAAAAGGCCAAAACTTTTGACCGGGGGGTGTTATTTATTTTTATTCAAAAATAATTCAAGCTTTTCTTTTTCGATTTTGATTTCCTGTAAACGGTTTTGTTCTTTTTCAATTCTTTCTACCAGATTCTTAATATGATTGCTGCACATTTCTTCTGCTTCGCTTAAATGTTCTAATCTTTGCTCAACTAATTTATTAACATACACATTCATTACCACCTTTCATCATGCTGCCATTTGTTTGGCTTCTTATTCCTGAAGTCTCGGCCATGTTCTTTGTTATGACAATCAACACAAGCAGTCTCCAGGTTATCTTCATCGAGAGCCAGCTCCGGATGATGCTCAAGCTCCTTGATATGGTGAACAACCAACTGGATCTTCTTACGCTTGGCACTCTCGCTGTATTCATTTGTATCAATGCTTAATCGCCCATGCCTTTTACATTCCTGGCATTCATAGTTATCACGCTTCTTGATTCGTTCCCGAGTTAATTTCCATTCTCCACTGTCATAGAACTTTCGCTTTTGTTCTTTGGATTTATACTCGACCATTTATCTTGCTCCAGTTGTAACCCATATAAAGAAAGATTAAAGTGAACACTTGACCTGCAGCAAATCCGATAATGTATTCCGTCATCTTCTCCTCACAGCCCCATTCACTCTTTTATAAGTATCACGCCTGGTACCAATGATTCCTTCCCAATCTCTTTGCCTGAGTTTTTCCTGCTGCTTCTTTGGCTTTGGTTTCTCTTTCTGATTCCTGCTGAATCTTCTCAGCTGGTTAAACTTCTGGATCTGCTCTTTAGATAAATGATCAGCAAACTTCATAAATGACCACCCTCTTTCCCAAATAAAAAAGCACCCATGATTATGGATGCTAACTCAAAAGAATTTTTCTATAGTTTTATTTATTAGGTATATAAATGCCAATAATAAAAATGGATATATAGCAACAATAATTTTTTGTGCGCGTTCAAACACATTATAGGTTATTATCTCTTTACTAAACTCCTGCTGAGAATCCTTACTGGATGTATAATAATCAATATCATGGTGATTTTCTTTTTCAATTAAGAGTTTTTCATATTCTCTGTGCAATCCTTTGTTCATTTCAGTTGTGATTTTATCACCTGACGCCTTAATCCTATCCATTTTATTTAATAAAACGTCTAAATGTTGATAGTTAGTTTCGAAATTTCCTGCTCTTTCTTTATAATTCTTATTGCCAAGAAACATTGTGAAGAATGTTAAAGAAAGAGACAAGATTAATAGCATCTTTGTTACTAATAGGCTTAGCTCTTGATCTGGCACATTTATAAACCAAACTGAAAGTATTAAGACTACAAGTGAATATAAATGCGTTACCTTTTCAAAATACTCATGTTTCTTTCTTAACCTTTTTGAAGCTCTTATTCTTCCTTTTCGAGTTATTGAAACCCTTCTTCTTAACTCATTAAATACATCTTCATTGGTTTGTATTTTATCTTCTTTCATCCAATTTCCCCCTTGCCAACAACCATATTCGACATTATTTTTATGATTTCCTTCTTTTAACAAACAAAGACGACACTTCCAACCTAAGCGCCGTCTTGATTTATTTCGTTAATACCATAATAGCACGGTAAAAGCCAAATTCTCTGCCGTTCTTCTGCCAAAAATCTGCCTTTTAACTGACAAGAATTTATATCCTTCTAAAGATACATTGAAGCTAGCGCTTTGCGAAAGCGATACATTAAACTATCGCCTTCTTCAATAAGCGCATACTTTATTTGATCGGCATTTAACGTAGACAAGAATGATTTAATGTCCTTTTCTTCCACCTCAAAATGTAGTTTATGAGCAACATCATTCCTTAATTTGTTTAATTTTAAATATGCCGGTAAATCTTTCTCTTCGTAGATACCTAAAGCTACACATAATTGCAATTTTAATGGAAAGTTAACTCTTGAAAAGTCAATAGCTTCTTCATTTACTAATTCCTTTTTTATTAAACGAACTAAATTAGATTCTATAAATAGATGAGCCTTTAATAATACAGTTAGCAAATTATTTGAATTAATAGTGTCAAAAAATTTTTCATGATCCATTTTCAGTTCTTTAACTTCTTCAGAGTTCAAAAAAGCTTCAACTTCTTGGGAATTCATATATATCGTCTCCTTCTTAAAAAATTAGCACCCATTTAAATCAATGGATGCTCCTCACTCTTATAAACTTCAATCTTTAACAGAAAAGCAAGCTTGTAAAATATTCTTGCTTTCTGTCGGTAATACCTTCTTTCACTTAAACCCATTTCATTATAAATTTCATAATCGTACAATTCTTCCTCATGAAGGTAACGTTTAATGATAATTTCTCTCTCTTTAGGAGCTAACCGATTAACCGCCTTCATAATCCACTCTATATACTCCTTACGTTCTCTTTCATAGTCCACTGCCTTAATAGCAAAATCTTCAGTTGTTGAATGAAACTCATTTGTAATTGTCGGAGGAACAAGTGAATATGTGGCTGTTAATTTCGGAAGCCTTTCTTCTGGAATTGTAAGTAAGTAAAAACGATATTTCTCAAATGCTGCTTCAACTGCTTTTTTAGTTTCTTCACGATCAATTTCAGGAAGCTTAAATATCATTTGTTTCCCCACCTAAGGATCCCTCCCGTGTTAAAATATAAATGGGTATAGTCAGGAGAAATCCTGGCTTTTTTATTTGCTTTTATTGCGAAACTTAATTGAGATATGCATTAATCCATATCACTCATTGAAGGCTTATTATTTAATTCATGTACCTCTATATAAGTTTCAATTCTTTCTAATTTCTCTTCATTTGTAGCTCCTGTGTCTTCTAATACCTGTTTTATTGCTAACCATAACGAATGCTCTTTCATTGATTTCGCTCCTTCGTTATTTATACCGAATGTATATATTTGTAATTTAATGGATAGTTTATTTATACCGAGCAAGGACACAACCCCATTCTTTAACCCCATAAGATTCCTGCCCTTGCTCGCACCAGTAACATCTAATGAACATATACTACAAGGCACCCATCTTCTATACATGCCGCAACTTTGCGGCTTTTTTGTGTGAATAAATGTTTATTATTCTAGGCACAATACCTGCAAGAGCAGGGCCAGAAGGGCCAGAACTTATTGTGGTTGAGGTGTATTATGAAAACTTCAGAAATTAATAAAGATATTTTAAAAGTATATTCAAATTATAATCACGCACATAATTCATTTGTAGATATATGGAAACAATTGTTATTGTTCACTCCTAGATGGTGGTTAGGATTTATTTTAAGTACTCTGCCTTGGATTTTATGGTGGAAATTTCACAACAGAAAATTTACAGGCGACCTTCTACGAGCTGGTTTTTTTATGGCAATAGTTTGTTTAGTTCTTGATTCTATAGGGCTTCAATTTAGCCTTTGGATTTATCCGTATAACATGTTTCCATTTATTACGGGGTATTTTCCATGGGATCTTACCTTACTACCCGTGTCGGTTATGTTCATGATTGAATTTAAGCCTAAGTGGTCACCCTGGTTAAAAGGAGTTATATATGCAGTATTAGCTGCATTTATAGGTGAACCTATAGCCATGGCATTAGATTTATATATTCCTGTCCATTGGAGTAACTTATACTCTTTTCCTATATATATTTTGTTATTTTTACTTTCTAACAAGGTTGCGAAGAGTAAAAAATTAAATTCAAGTTTCGAATAATTACTTTTATTATTTTGGTTCCTCGATGAAAACATTTCGAATCAAAACCTCCATCCAATCACAACCTGAGAAATAAGGGGTTTTGGTTTTTTTCTTTCAGATTTTTTTCAATTGTATATTTTTGTAATTAAATGGGAACTTTATTTATACCGGGCAAGGCCAACTGCCATAATTCAACCCACTTAAGATTCCGGACCTGCTCGTAGCCTATACGCATATTTCCAAAAATAATGGGCAAGCTGTACATCAGAGTAGGGGCATCCTTACGGAATTGGAAAAGTTTCCGCCCTTACTCGCAATTTTCTGAGGTGACTTATGAAATTACTTTTTCAATTGCTCATTGCTTTTTTAATGGTAAGTGTAGGACTTTATGCACTAATCTTTTTAAAATAAAAATAAAAGCGAAACTTGCTGCCTATTTAGTTTCTTTAAACACTTTATCTAACTCCCTTTGATGTTCTTCAAAACCTCGCTCACAAATTTTCGAACAAAGAGCTGACGGAGTACTCGAATCAGATTTAACAAATTCATACAATCCTTCACAGTAAATACACTGTTCCGTGTTGACCACTCCTAATTCCTAATTAACTGGTTTACTCTTTTGTTCCTTGTCTTAGAGCATCATAATTTGAAAAGTTTTGGCGAAACCCTTGATATATTACAAAAACGTTACATAATATAGGTATTATTTATCTTGAAAGGGGATTCATATTGGATTATATTTTATTCTTCTTTTCAAAGGAGCTTGTCAAATTAGTTGACGATTACTATAGATGTAATGATGAAATAATTAAGGATCAGATCCAAGATGACATTATGCTTTTAACCAATGCCCTAATGTTATGCG
>JAPSLU010000300.1 GCA_031180405.1 Bacillus sp. (in: firmicutes)
CGAGTTATCCATTATCAAGCCAGGTGGTCGGTTACTAAGTCTTCGTACTGGACCAAATAAACAGTTTGCAATAGATAAAGGTCTTCCTAAATGGAAGCAAGTTATTTTTGGATTAGTTGGCGCGAACTATGATAAGAAAGCAAAGAAAAAAGGTGTTCAATATCGCTTCATTTTCGTAAGAGCTGATGGTAAACAATTGGAAAAAATCACGAAGATCATTGAAGAAAACAATATTGTTCCAGCCATTGATCCTACCAATTTTACAATTGATGAAATTAATGCTGCACTAAAATTAGTGGCAAATGGACATACAAAAGGAAAAGTAGTTATCAAATTTTAAAAAGGTAAAGCAGGAGTAGAAGTAGTAATGTCAATTCATTATTCTTATATTGATGCACCTAACTTATTCAAAAGAGTGTGAAGATTATCACTCAAGCTATCGGGGCGATACTTCAATAAAGAGGTATCGCATTTTTTATTGAACTGAAGAAGCAGGTTAGTGAAGTAAGTTAATTAACAATTATGAGATCATTTAAAGCTAATTGTAAGGAGGAAATTAGGTATGAATGATAAAAAGAAAATCTATTACGAAAGAGGTACAGAGGAACTAAAATTAAAAAATATACGTGCCCATAAACTTGTTCGAGAATTTAATGATAGCAATATTGAAGATTCAACAAAGCGGGAGGAAATTATTAAGGAGTTGTTTGGAAGTGCAGGTGTAAGTCCTAGTATTGAACACAATTTCCACTGTGACTTAGGTTACAATATTCACGTTGGTGATAACTTCTATACTGGGTATAACTGTACGATATTAGATATGGCAGAAGTTAGAGTTGGTCACAATTGTATGATTGGTCCTAACGTAGGAATATATACTGCTGGTCATTCAATCGAACCTAAAGATAGGAATAAGAGTGGATATGGAATTTCAATTACAATTGGTAACGACGTATGGATTGGTGGAAGTTGCGTAATCCTGGCTGGAGTCACTATTGGTGATAATTCAATTGTTGCTGCTGGTTCTGTTGTTACAAAAGATGTTCCTGCTAATACAATAGTGGCTGGAAACCCAGCAAAGATATTGAAAAACATTTAAATTCTACTTACACTAACAGCTAGCTTTATTTAATAAGAAAAAATAAATAATTAATCAATAAAAAACCGTTATTTTGATCAATCTTTTCTCAAAACAACGGTTTTTTTATTAGCTGTTTTTAAGAGTGAAAGGAACCTCTTTGATCAAACTTTATTTAAAAGCAATACCAAACATTCTTGAGAATCTTCTAACGACTTGTTAACATATGGAGTATTATCAATCCAACAATAAGACCATTTTTTTGAAATAGAAAAGATATAATAGAAAATGAATAGGACCTATATGTAACTTTATTTAGGAGTGAAAATATGAAAGATATTTCGATACTAATTGCTGATGATGAGGAGGAAATTGCTGATCTAATTGCCTTTCATTTAGAAAAGGAAGGGTACCGTATTATGAAAGTATCGAATGGTCAAGAGGCTGTTCGTGCTGTCGAGAATCAGGTTTTTGATTTGCTGATTTTGGATATTATGATGCCGAAAATGGATGGATATGAAGTAACCCAACGCATTCGTGAACAGCATAATATGCCTATCATATTTTTGAGTGCTAAAACATCTGATTTCGACAAAGTACAGGGACTCATAATTGGGGCAGATGATTATATGACGAAACCATTTACCCCCATTGAATTGGTAGCTCGAGTAAATGCCCAGTTACGGCGATTTACTACATTGAATCATGCGAAGACCGAAAATAAATCAAATCTAGAGTTTGGTGGACTCGTTATTTCTCCTGATCAACGTGCGGTTACTCTTTACGGTGAATCTATTGAGCTAACTCCTAAAGAGTTTGATATTTTGTATTTACTAGCCAGTCATCCAAAGAAAGTTTTTAGTGTGGAAAACATTTTTCAGCAGGTGTGGGGCGAAGCATATTTTGAAAGTGGGAATACCGTTATGGTTCATATTCGTACGCTACGAAAAAAGCTTAAAGAAGATAAACAGAAAAACAAATTAATTAAAACTGTATGGGGAGTTGGGTATACATTTAATGGCTAAAATCGTACGAAGTTTTCGCTCTAAAATGATTGTGTTGTTTGGATTGAGTATGTTTCTGTCTGGTACGATAACTTATATTATCTTTAAAATACTGCAATATTATTATCATAATTGGGTTGAATATGGCGATTTAATAACCCATTTTCGCTTATTTATGAACAAAATTGGAGACATTAATTTCTTTTTACTTATCTTTATTCCACTTTCGATATTATTTTTCTTTCTTTTTACGAAACGCTACTCTACCTATTTCAAAGAGATTTCAAGCGGAATTCACTACCTTGCTCGTGGCGACTTTCAACATCAAGTTGAAATCCGATCAAATGATGAGTTTCATGATATTGCGAAAGACATCAATCTCGCAAGTGAAAAATTAAAAGAAGCCATATTAAGAGGTGACTTTTCGGAAAGCAGTAAGGATCAGCTAGTTGTAAACTTAGCCCATGATTTGCGTACACCACTGACTTCTGTTTTGGGTTACTTGGATTTAATCCTTAAAGATGAAAGCTTGACGAAAGAACAAGTCAGGCATTTTTTAACGATTGCTTTTACTAAATCTCAACGCTTAGAAAGGCTGATTGATGAATTATTCGAGATAACGAAAATGAATTATGGAATGCTGCCGGTAGATAAGAAAAGCTTTAATTTAACTGACCTACTAAACCAATTAAATGAAGAATTGTATCCTGTATTCGAAAAAAATCATTTGATTGCCCGGATGAATCTTCCGAGCCATTTACCCATTTTTGGGGATGGAGATTTGCTAGCACGACTGTTTGAAAATCTTATCACCAATGCAATTCGTTATGGATATGACGGTCAATATGTAGATATAAATGGTTCCATTGAAGCAAACGAAGTGGTAGTACAAGTTGTCAATTATGGAGATAGCATTCCTCCAGATGAACTCCCGCATATTTTTGATATGTTCTATACCGGAGACAAAGCACGAACCCATAGAGAAGATAGCACAGGATTGGGCCTGTTTATTGCGAAGAATATTGCTGAGCAGCATAATGGATCAATTACAGCTGAAAGCAACGTCGTACAGACAACTTTTGAAGTTCGATTACCAAAGGAAAGCGAACAAAATAATTAAGATAGATTGATTTCAAATCCATCATTTAAAGAAAATTTAAGATTTACCCCACTCTTTTTTTAAACAGTTTTCCCTATTATTTCAAATGAAGAAGAATTAGGAGGAAACTGAAAAATGAAGAAGTGGGGATTTTTACTATTATTACTTTTATGCTTGTTTTTAACCTTCATAAATAAGGAATCATTTTTTGAATCAAAAGCAGATATACCAAATGTAGAAGTGCAGAAATATGCTCAACATGAAAATGATAAAGTAGTGGATATGGCTTCCGAAAATAGCCAACAAACAGATATTACAGAAGAACAAATTTATCAAGGAAATCTACTATTGGTCAACAATGAACACCCAGTTCACGAAGAGAGTATTAAATCAGACGTGGTCAATTTAACCATGCACAATGAATTGACACAGGGATACGTGTTATTAGGTAGTAAAAATTATATGTCAATGGATTTTGCACAAAAATTCTCAGAGATGATGGCTGATGCTGGAAAAGATGGACTCCATAATTTCGCTATCACAAGTGGATTTCGCAGTTTTGAGGAACAAAAGATACTATATGAACAAATGGGATCTGACCTAGCCCTACCTCCAGGTCATAGTGAGCACAATTTGGGATTATCACTTGATGTAGGGTCTACACAGATGAAAATGGAAGATGCACCAGAAGGAAAATGGATCGAAAAAAATGCTTGGAAATACGGCTTTATTTTACGCTATCCAAAGAATAAAACTGATATTACAGGCATCCAATACGAACCTTGGCATATTCGCTATGTTGGCTTGCCGCATAGTGCGATTATGAAGGAAAAAGGTTTTGTTTTAGAAGAATATTTAGATTACCTAAAGGAGGAAAAGAAGATTTCGACTAAAATCGGAGGTGAAAAATATACTGTTTCTTATTACCGCTATTCTGAAAACATGACCATTAATCTGCCAAAAAATCACGAATATGAGATTTCAGGTGACAATATGGATGGAGTAATTGTGACTATTTACGAATGATAAATGAAAATAGACGATTTAATTTATAACATAATCGAATTAATGGAAGAGTAAGTTTATAGGTAATAGTATTATTCCACAAATTGGTGCGATACTTCAATGAAGAGGTATCGTATTTCTTCTTGAACTAAAGGTGCTGGTTAGTTGAACGAGATGCAAAAAAAAACGGCTATCTATGTAACAGGTCGGCTGTCTGGGAAACATTAAATAACAACTTACGGAACAATGGAAACACCTGCACAAAATTAGAGTTAATTATTAGGTTTATTAAGACCAGACCAGCAACATTTCGGGGAAACTTTATAAAGGGATTTTAATATCAATGGTGAATTAAAATTAATTATCTATTTATTATTAATTCATCGGGGGAAAGAAAATGAATGTTAAATTGAATGAATTGAAGATAAGTGACAATAAATCACTTTTAGACATTGATACAATATACGATTTTATGAAACGTAGTTATTGGGCAAATAGGAGACCAAAGGATACAATCAAGAAATCCATTGAAAATTCCTTATGTTATGGGGGTTATCATAGTGGTAAACAAGTCGGTTTTGCCCGTGTTGTTACTGATTGGGCAACTATGTACTATCTATGTGATGTATTTATTGATGAAGAATACAGAGGACAAGGGATAGGAAAGAAGTTGATTGAAGAAATAATAAGTTCTGAAGCCTTAAAGAATTTATTTGGTTATTTGGGTACTAAAGATGCACACACATTTTATGAACAATATGATTTTATTCGAGAACAAGAAAAACTAATGACACGGATACCTGACTTTTTAAGAATAAAGAGGTGAATTCTTGTTCAACTCGGGTGCTTTAGTAAAATAAAGACATAAGGGGTTTCAAAGCATGTTTTACATGCCTTTTTATTTTGGTGAACAATTAAAGTACATCTTGTTTTAAATTCGATATTATTTATTTTGTGTATTTTATATATGATATATTGCACAGAAAACTTCTTATATATGAGGTATCCAGTAGAACACTTAAACTATGTGGAAGGTTAGCAAACTTTAAAGATTTTCTAAATTAAATAAAATATAATTAGCATGTAACCTATTTTTAATCCCTTAGGAGGTTAA
>JAPSLU010000301.1 GCA_031180405.1 Bacillus sp. (in: firmicutes)
GATAGAGAAGTTAACTCCCAAAATGTATAAAGGACAATTAAGTTATCAGATAAGACAACACCTAACATAGCTCCCATGAACATTAACAAATACACATAAAAGGTGTTTAATTGTTCTTTTTCTTTTGATAGGTAATAAATCGAATAGAGAACAACTAACGCACCGATACCTGTGATCAATAAGGAAAACAATAGTCCCAGACCATCTATGTATGCTGTAAAGTTAATACCGAGAGAAGGGATCCAATTCGCAGTTTGTCGAAAACTGTGTCCGTGCATAGTGTCTTCAATAAATTGGATAAAGTAAATGAAAAGTAGAATTGGTAATACTAACACGAACCAGCCAGTATGTACTTGACGGAAAAGCTTATACAAAAAAGGAATCAGAATAGCGAGCAAAAATGGTGATAAGATGGCCACGTGTAATAGCGTCATTTTTCAACCTCCTTACAGTATTAGTAAATTCATCTGGTTAATCAGTTATTTAGATAGAACAAGTTTTTCATTTCTGTACTGATTTATTATGTTCCAGATTGTGGACAACTATTAAATGATATCGAATATGCCCATTTCAAGTTCATATGAACATAAAAATGATAACAAATTTCTGCTGACTTGTATATTATAAAAGTCTGAAGTGCATCCTAAACTTGAGGTGATTCCATGCACAAAACAAAGATTTTTGTGGCAGGATGCTTGTTTTCATCCCTGTTTAGTAGTGCTTGGTATGTAAATGAGAAAGTAAAAAGAGAATATGTCGAAACCATTTCATTCGATGATTCCGCAATTCAATTAACTAATACAGAAACACCAATTGAAATGCTTACAGATGAAGCAAATGTTTTCGAGAAGTTTCGACCGCGTGAATATGTTCGAGTTGTGCTCAGGTAACAGGATGTAAGTATAAGGACATCCTGTTTTTGTTTTGCCTATTTTGAATCTCAAACATCATGTTTATGTTTTGTATTTTAAGTAAATATAAAGGGCTTCAAAGTCCTGTCGAGTCTTGTAAAAAATATGTCCCTACTTCATAATAGTTAAGAAATTAATAAATAAAAAAAGGAAATTTAGAAGATGAGAAATACATATTTTACTAGTTATTTTCCGTTGATTACAATTTTATTATTTAGTGCTTCCCTTTCAATTGCCACTGTCATGGTTGTGATTGATTACTTACAAACATTTGGTATTTATGATGGTATGTTGGAGTTTTTTTCTAACAACGGTATTAAGCTTGCTTTGTTCATTGTTTTTGCACTTATTTTTTTTATGGTGTTTTCAGCATTAAAATTGATTGCAAATACTGTTACTGAGCTCTCTCTTTTGTTTTTCTCAAAGGATGTTGTTGGGGAAAACTTAACAAAGATTAGAGGGGGATCGGTTATCTACCTAATAGGTGGTTCATTTTCTCTAGCGGTTATCCAATACCCGATATTTATCATCGGACTATTCCTTCTCGCAACTATTGGTTACTTTGTATATATTGTGTATAAAATTAGTCAAACTTTAACATCCTTTTCATTAATTGGATTGGTATTATTTCATGTTTTGTTTTGGTTTATCTTTTTACTGGGTACGTTGTATTTATGCTTTAGATTATATAATAGTATTATGGCTAGTTTACCAGTATAAAAAGAAGGAATTGACCTATTGACCTATAGGTTAATTCCTTCTTTTTATTATTCTTGAACTGTGGATAAGCGCTTCGGATCCAGCTTCGGCAGCCTTGCTTTTTTGTGAAAAAAGTAAGGTGCCTAGCTCATCTAAGGTTTACCCACAATTGAATTGTGGACAGAGAAAGTTGCGTCTTATTGCCTCATTAAGGCGAATGCGCTTTTGTTCTTTAATTTAACTTTAAGTTAAGAATCTTTTTCTAATTTCGGGACTGGGTATCATACATTGGTCTTTTTGTCCGAACCATTTGTAGCGGTTTTTCGCGACATTGCGATAAATAATATCACACAATGGTCTAGGTATACATGTTAATATTGTTGATAGAAGCCTCCACTTACCACCTAAATGATAGCCTATTTTCAGAACAGCGGTTGATTTTGTGTAATAACGATCAGTGGAAATAAAGACCAAGCTATCAAAGTCAATTGTTGAGAGTTGGAGATCACGCAAGAGTTTTTGCCCCGTAGTAGACTGTAAGGGGGCAAATTTGATCACACCTTTTTTATCATGCCGTATTAAAAACTGTACTGCTCCATCACAAAAATGACATACTCCATCAAAAAGTAGAATGGGGTGCTTGTAGTTATCCATATAGGTGTCCTCTCCTCCTCAGGAAGATTATTTCATCATCTCTTTCCATATATACAATTGAGGCCCTTTATCATATATACTTTCAATATTACCAGGTTGATCCTTTCCAACCCAAACGGCCCCAGTATAGGTATCAGTTAATCCCGCAAACCATATATCATGATAGTCATTTGATGTCCCCGTTTTTCCACCAATATAATCATCTTTGAAGTAAGCTCTTTGTCCTGTACCACTTTTCACAACAGTTGATAATAAAGAGAGCATTTGTGTATTAGTGGATTTTTTCCAGACTTGAACAGGTTCTTCCTGCCATTCGTAGAGGATTTTTCCACTTAGATCTGTCACTTTGACAATCGCATGGTTTTCATAATACATTCCGTCATTTCCAAAAGTAGTATAGGCACTAGTTAATTCTAGTGGGGACAGCCCTACGCTTACTCCACCAATTGCTGCTGGAAGCTTGTGATCATTCTGTGAAACTTTTTCAAACTGAAAAGGCTCTAAGTAGGAGAATCCTTTCTCAATTCCAATCTCATCAAGCATTCGAACCGCTGCTGTATTATAGGAATATTTCAAAGCTGTCTCTAATGTGACCATTCCATAATTTTGACCACTGTAATTTTGGGGACAATATTCACTCTTGCAAAATTCACCGGCATTTATTTTTGACTTAGCTGTTGCACCTGTCAAATCAATATATGGAGCATAGTCAAGTAAAGGCTTAATGGCAGAACCTGGCTGTCTAAATGCTTGAAAAGCACGGTTGAAAGAATATTTTTCATAATCCTTCCCACCTGATATAGCAACAATCTTATGTGTTTTGTGATTGATCACAGCTGCTGCACTCTGTACATCATTTAAAGGAATATATTCAGTTAGGGAACGTGTTAATCGGTTTTGACGTTCTGATTCTAAAGCAGTATGGATGATAACACCTTTTCTTAAGGTGTTATTGACTGTTTCAGTTAGTTGTTTTTCTATATTCTCTTTATTTTCTGCTGTTTTTAATTGTTGAGTAAAACCCTCGTTTTCTGAAATTAATTGTTTTAACTCATGATGTACATAGGTTACATAATCTGCATATAGATCAGTACGATTTTTTATCGATAGTTTTATGGGATACCGAATGGCAGCATTACGTTCATCGTTAGTAATTGAGCCCAATTCAAAAAGAAGCTGAAGCAATCTTTCTTGTCGTTCTTTTGTTGCTTTAAAGTTTTTTAATGGATTATACATCGTAGGATTATTTGGGATTGCACTAATGAATACAAGTTCTGCTAGATGTAGCTCTTGAATTTGCTTGTTGAAATAGTATGTCGAAGCTGTCCCAATGCCATATATCCCATTGCTAAAATAAATGGCATTTAAATAGCCTTCTAATATTTGTTTTTTTGTAAAGTTCTTTTCAAGCTGATAGGAATATAAAAGCTCACTTAACTTTCGGTTATATGATCGTTCATGTGTTAAATAGACATTCCGTGCTAATTGTTGGGTAATCGTACTACCACCTTGTTCAACACCCTTAGATTGCGTATTCACTATTACCGCACGGAACATACCTGCCGCATCAAATCCAATGTGTTCAAAAAAACGCTTGTCCTCTGATTCAATGTATAAAGTTTTGACGATATCAGGAATATCTTCGTAAGAGAGATATGTCCGATTTTGTTGATCAGAAATAACTTCAGATATGAGACGACCCTCATGATCAAAAATATAGCTGTTTTCTATTAATTCAACTGATTTTATAGGAATTCTTTCGTCTAAAACAGTTCCCAATCCCTTAATAGCCCGGGATTCTTTCCCTGCAATTATTCCGCAAAGAAGGAAGATGGGAATCATCATGATGACGCAAAACCAACCAAATAAACTGCGCATATAGTCACATTCTTTCTTAATATTGACCTCAATATCTATATTTTACATGATCTAGAAAATATGAGCGTAATGTTAGGTTCTTTTAAAAGGCTGTTTTCGTTAAATATTGTTGCTTTAACTAGTTTTAGGCTTGTTGAGTTACGCACTTGGGGAGGTGGTAAGCCTCGTCAGCCCCAAGAGCTGCATGAGTCTACCTAGACAAAGAACATCTCCTAAAGCAACAATCTTTTAGAAAAGAGCTTTTAAAAATTATACCTAACAAACTAGGTAGTTGAATATATTTAAAAGGGAAAGTTATGAGAAAACATAATAAAAAATAGTCAAGGGATATTTCATTATTTTTCGGAAAATTGAAGTTCTTTCTTATGCTTCGGTGATATAATGAAACAAACAAACTATTTCTAAGTAAAGGAGGAGCGAACCAGATTGGAGGGACAAGAGCAATTATTGTTTATTGATTTTGAGTTTACGATGCCAGAAGGAAAATCAAACCCTATGGGATTTTATCCAGAAATTATTGAAGTGGGTATTGTTTCTGTTAAAAATCAAAAGATTGAAGAGCAATTCTCCTCATATGTAAAACCAAACCAATTCCCCATATTAAGTGAACGCTGTAAAACCTTTCTGCAAATTTCACAAGAAAAAATAGACGAAGGTATTTCTTTTAGGGACCTACTAGGTATTCTAAAGAATTATAATCAACAATCCCAAACAACAGTCATTACCTGGGGAAATATGGATATGAAGGTATTGAGACATAATTGTCATGTGAGTAAGGAGGATTTTCCATTTACAGGAAAGTTCAGAGACTTATCAATGGAATATAAAAAGTTCTTTGGAGACCGCAATCAAACGGGTTTATGGAAGGCTGTTGAAGAATATGGTAAGAAGGCAACTGGAAAACATCATCGAGCATTAGATGATGCATTAACAACTTATAATTTATTCAAGTTAGTTGAGGATGATAAAAGATATTTGCAAAAACCTACACCACCTACTATTGGTGACCGAATTGACTTATCTAAAGCTTTAAATAAATATGCAACATAACTTTATCTAAAAAAGGAAGCTAATATGCAAAAAGTGAAAAAAGCTCAATAACAATATTGTAGGAAAAAAG
>JAPSLU010000302.1 GCA_031180405.1 Bacillus sp. (in: firmicutes)
CAAAATGCTTTTTAAACACCGTACTAAAATAACCTGAATTAGAAAAACCAACTAAGTAAGCAACATCAATTATTTTTAGCTGCTGATCTTTTAAAAAAACTGTTGCATTTTCCATTCTTAATTTAATGAGATACTCACTAAAATTTTGCCCGACATGAAGTTTAAACAACTCAGATAAATAAGCACTATTAATATGAAACTGCTCTGATAATGTTATTAAGGAAATTTCACTTGCATAATGTCTGTTTAAAAACTTCCGAACATTTTCTACAATTTCTGATCCATTTGATGAACAACGTGTTTCTTGTACCTTCTTGATGATTAGCCGTGCCAATTCAATCAGCTGATCGACAACCTTTCTATAAGCGTTAAGCTCCCATATACTTTGTTGGCAATTCCATATAATAAGATGACTTTCGTTTGTATCCAAATTATATTTTGTTGCTAAAGAACTCAGTAAAAATAGAACTCTATTGGAAGCAAATGAGAATGACATCATTGATTTAGTATTCTTTTCTCCCAAAAGAGCGTATATATTATTCTTAAAATCATTCAAGTTTACATTTTCAATCGAATTAAATAATTTTTTCTCAACATCAGGTGAAAACTCAAACAAGTCTTTATTGATTGTTCCATCTATTACTTGAGAATGTGAACCTAGCTGACTTTGACTCCAGGAAAGCAAAGCAGATATAAAACCTGTTTTAAATTCTTTAAGACCTGATACAACATTCCCAATCCCAACAACTGTTTCAATATTTAAATATGCTTTAACATGTTTCTGCACTTGCTGAACGATAGCAGATGTATGTCCGCCAATCTCCGGATCCACTCGATGAATAAAATGAAGCATGTTTGTATAGCTAGCATCATAAAAACAGTAGGTTTCTTTATATTCCTGAGCAATCTCCTTACAAAGCATTGAAAATGGAAGCCATAATTCTTCTAGTAAATGAGGGTGCTTTGTTCTCATTTCTACCGTAAAAAACTGAACACGCACATTTTTAATTGCAAACTCACCTAGCTGTAATTGCTGTAATCGATCAATGGTGACATTCAACTCTGACCATTCCTCTTTTACTAAATGTAGAAGATATTGTTGTTTCATCTCTTCTATCTGATTATGAACTAATCTGGTCATTTTCTCTGATTCTAGTTGTTTTTGCTTTTCTTCTTCGACTTCACAACGAATTCTATTTAAAGCATCTATCATTTCATCTGGTGCAACAGGTTTTAATAAGTAATCTCTCACACCTTCCACAAGAGAAGACCTTACATAATCAAAATCAGAATATCCTGATAAGACGATTACTTTTATATGTGGATGCTCACGATGACATCGTTTAACGAATTCAATCCCATCCATAATAGGCATTCTTACGTCTGTTATGACAATATCCACATCGATTTTATTTATTAGATCTAGGGTTTCTTGTCCATTCGAAGCTTCCCCGACAATGTGAAAGCCTTCATCTTCCCAATCAACTTTCATCCGTAGCCCTTTACGAATTTGAATTTCATCATCAGTGATCACGACCTTCATCATGTATATCCCCCTCAGTCACTTTTATACACAAAGTGATTTTTGTGCCTGCACCCTTCTTGGAATGAATATCAAAAGAAAAATCATCTCCGTAATATAATCTCAATCGACCTAGCACATTCTTAAGTCCAATACTATTACCATTACTGTCTAAAACAGAATAGTTTTCAGTATTTATGTCAGAGTGAAGTAAATTTCCGATTACTTCTTCAGGGATCCCAATTCCTTTATCCTCAACAACAATAAATAATTGACCGTCTTGCTTTTTCGCCTTTATTTTAATTTCTGCATGTGTACTTTCTATAAAGCTATATTTTACTGCATTTTCAACGAGTGGCTGGATAATAAATTTAATAATAGGGGTTGATTTGGTTGTTTCATCTTCATCAATTTCACACGATAGCGCCCCTTCATATCTAAGTTTTAAAATTTCTATAAAACTTCGAATATAGGTAATCTCCTCCCCTAATTTCACGACATCTGCATTTGTGTTTAAAGAATATCTCATCATTCGTCCCAAATATATACTTACATTCATGACCTCTTTCTTTTTTCCTTGAACGGCCAGTCCGCCAATGACTTCGAGTGTATTATTTAAAAAATGAGGATTGATTTGTAATAGTAACGCTTTATACTCTGCATCTTTTCTACGAATATTTGCTTCATATTGAGTTTCAATTAAATGATTTAATTGTTCAATCGTATGATCAAAAACCTTTATAACATAACCAACTTCATGATTATAAGATTTTATTGAAGGCATGAACCGCTTTGCTCCAGCAAAGTCACCACGTTCAATCAAATTCATCGCTTTTGTTAATTTACCTAAAGGACTTACGATATTAGATGAGAGCAGATAGGAAGTAAGAATAGTTAAAATAAAAATTAGGGCGCTGGCAATAAGTAATTTATTTTGTAAATGATCGATTTTAGCGAATAACTCTGACCTCGTTATTTCACTTATTAAGATCCAATCACCTACTTTTAGTTTTTGGAAAAACACGAGATATTCTTCACCATTGTGGTTTACCTCGATTAAACCTTTTTCTTGTGATCCACTTGTTATTTTATGAAAGCCTTTATCTAAGACATCTTTTGGCGTTTGTACATGACCTGACAATACATTTCGTCCCTGATCATCCAATAAATAAACACGACCATTTTCACCGAGCTTTATTTTCGTTAATGCTGTTTCTAGTAATGAAGATGGAAAACTAACTTTTATGATTCCAGATAACTCCAACATATTCATATCAAACAATGGAATAAGATAACTATTGATATTCTTTTCACGCATATCTTGATGAAGCTGATATAAGTCTCTATGGTTTTTAACCCACCTTTGATCGTTTGCCATAAAGTCTTTGAACCATTCCATTTCCTTCAGTGAGGAGTTGTTACCCCAAGTGCCTGTCCCGTTGTTAAGGAACACGGAAATAGACATGCTATTTGAATTGTTAACCATCATAGACGATAATTGCATTTTAAGTTGATTTTTTATTAATAATCGTTGAGCACTTGTCGTTTCATTTTCCTCCTTTTCAGCCTTGAGCCATTGTTGTGTCTCTTGACTCACAAGGACCTGTTTTCCAAGATCTTCAGCTTGAGTCGTAATTGAATTAATGTAGAGTGAGTATTGATCCATCATTTCTATTGTTGAATCCTTCGTTTGTTCTTCTATAATGGATGTAAACCAGGTAGGAATTACAATAGATAAAAGTAAAAATGGAACCGTTAACAATAATGTGAATATCAAAAACAGTCTATTCCTAAGAGAATAAAACATAGGGCCTCCTGAAAAAACTTACAGTCTATTAATTAGTAATATACACCTTTCAATACTTTTTTTAAATAGTGAGAGAATCTTCTCTTCCTCTGCCCTGAATGAAGATATCCAATTATTCACCAGTTGGTTTTCCCCTATATGACACTTGTCATACTCTCAATATGACACCTATGTCTACAAAGTTCTTTTCCTTCTTTATATAATTTAAGTATCAATTAAGAAGGGAATTAAAAAAATGAGTAAACAATTGCAAAGAAATTTAAGGAAGCAAGTTGCTCCCTATGAAAAATCAAATACTAAAGATAGTATATGGCAACTGATTACAACACTTGGCCCGTTTTTTCTCCTTTGGACTCTAGCCTATCAAAGTTTGACCATTTCATACTTCCTTACCTTTGCTTTTGCAGTTATTGCTGCAGGATTCCTAGTACGGATTTTCATCATATTTCATGACTGTTGTCACTTCTCGTTCTTTAAAAATCGCACGGCTAATAAAGTGCTTGGAACGATTACTGGTATTTTAACTCTCTTCCCATATAGCCAATGGCAGCATGATCACTCGATTCATCATGCAACTAGCGGGAACTTAGATAAGCGTGGTACAGGTGATATTTGGGTGCTAACCGTTGATGAATACTTATCATTACCTACATCTCGCAAAATTGCCTATCGACTCTATCGAAATCCTTTTGTAATGTTCGGCCTTGGACCAATTTATGAATTTTTAATTAAAAACCGCTTTAACAAAAAAGGTGCTAGAAGAAATGAACGCCTGAATACGTATTTAACAAACATTGCAGTTGTCGCTCTTATCGTATTCTTCTGTTGGTTACTAGGTACTGTACCGTTTTTATTAGTACAGGTCCCAATCTTTTTAATTTCAGGATCACTTGGAATTTGGCTTTTTTATGTACAGCATACATTTGAAGATTCTTATTACGAAGAAAATAATGAATGGGAATACGTGTTAGCAGCTGTGGAAGGAAGTTCTTACTATAAGTTACCTAAGCTTCTGCAGTGGTTATCAGGAAATATTGGCTACCACCATGTCCATCATTTAAGTCCTAGAGTGCCAAACTATAAGCTTGAAGAAGTTCATAATAATACTGAACCGCTGCAAAATGTTCCTACAATCACACTAGCAACAAGCTTAAAATCCCTAAGGTACCGCTTATGGGATGCTCAAAACAAACGCTTTGTAGGGTTTGATTATCTATCTAAGCTACCTGAATAATATCAATAAGAGGATGATGTTGATTCTTACTGTAATTCACATCATCCTCTTAAAGCATTGAAACAATAGATATGATAAAATAGGACTAAAATAATTAATAAAAGTAGGTTCAAAAAATGAAAAGAAAGTTAGGCGTTTTGCAAAAAAACAACGTGATCGCTCCTTATATATGGGCATTTTTAAGCATTTTGCCTTTTTATTTTATTTTCCAGTCATCTTCAACTGCTGAAATTATCGCAGGTATACTACTCACCATCTTTTTCTTCATCACCTTTCGATATGCCTATATTTCAAAAAGCTGGCGAGTATATGTTCTAACCTTGATTTTAATTGGCATATCCTTTACTTCAACTTATCTCTTTAATTATTTTTACTTTTCCTTTTATATTGCTTATTTCATTGGAAATATAAAGGATCGTGTTGCCTTTATGACACTGTATATTATCCATTTAGTTAGTACAGCTGTCGCGATAAACTTTAGTATCGTTTTGCATGAGGCATTGTTGTTAAGGCATTTGCCATTTGTCATTATTAGCTCTCTTAGTGTGATTTTTCTCCCCTTTAGTATTTACAACCGAAAAGAACGTGATAAGCTACAAGAAAAACTCGAGGATGCAAATAAACGTATCTCTGAATTAGTCATTCTAGAGGAGCGTCAACGAATTGCCCGAGACCTTCATCCAGA
>JAPSLU010000303.1 GCA_031180405.1 Bacillus sp. (in: firmicutes)
GTTTAAAAATAAGACTCTGTTAAACGATGTTGTTGATTTTCTTATTAAGCTAACGGGGCAGCATAACTGACATCCACCTCATGGAAAGGTTGGACGAAGGAATTTGAGAGCGAAGACTCTGTGAGGCATGGGAGGGTTGACCTCCATGAGATATGTGGACATCTACCAGTGCGTTCATAATCTTACTACTCCACCAATTTCTGTAATAGATTGGTTAGTGGATTGTAGCTCATTTTTCTTAGCGTATCCAAATTTATCCTAACAAATACTTAGTGTTGAAATACTGGGGGATAATTAAAAGTTTAAGAGCTAACCTCCTGGGTATATATCTGTACCAAACGAAGGGAGGAATCCTATTGGAACACATTAAAGCTTTAATTATTAAACTAAACCATACTCTGTCTATAATATAGAGGGTGCCTTATGCCCACTCTTATTCAATAACTCCTGTTTCTTCTATTACTACATTGCATTTTACATCAAAGCCTAACGTTTTGTATTCATCTTCCCATTTTTTTAAGTCAAAATTCCGATTCATGGTTTTATTCTTTTGACCTAGTCCAACAGGATCTATTCCGAGATCCTGAAATTGTTTTAATAATCTTAAGCATTCCTTTTCAATTTTTTTCTCCAGATTCTTTTCAACATCTCTAACAACAGTGGCTAAAGCATCTCCCGTATACTCACGAATAATGCCTTCAATTTTAATGGATATGGAAGCGTGATTATTTGTTAATCTGATTTTATGCTTTGACCTTATACTCTTCACAGCAGCTTTTTCTTCCTTTTTTAACTTAACATCGAAGTTTCCTTTACTATATTTATCTACTAGTAATTTAAAAAAGAACATGTCCTTAACAGGGAGTATGTCTACTTCTTTATCGTTTTGGAAAAGACTTATTCCGTCTATTTCCACTTTGTCATTCCCAACTTTCTTTAGGCGGGGCAGGAAGGGATCTTTACCTTTCTGAAAGTAATCACGGACAAAAATGTGCAAGTTGGTTTTGGGTATATCCCGATTGTCAATATTATGCTGTATAAGATTATTGATATAGGTTGAATTCCCTCTGGTTCCATACTCGCCTTTTAATAAATCTTCTGCTGTTCCCTCTGCGGTCGCAACCAATACGCGTGACCCAATACTTGGATCTCTCTGAAAAGAATTAATATCATAAATCCCTTTTCTGGAAATTTCAGTTCCGAGTATAGCCAGCACTAATCCGCCAGTGACTACTGGTTCTGAAGAATGTTTAGAAACATCTAGAAGAATGTCCTGACGAAGCTTTCCATTCCAGAAAATGTCCTGTTAATTACACTTTCATCAGGCTGAAATTCCTGGAATAATATTGTTCCTCTATACTTATCTTTCTCTTCCTCAGCCAAATCATAGCCGACTCCTACTTCAATATTGATATCATCAATTATTTCTTTGTCCAAACAGCCTGAAAGCAGCAAAGACAGGCAAATTGTTATAAGCTTTTTCATTACTACCACCTTCTTCTTGCTGGACAATCTTGAAAGCAGCGAATGATTGGAATATTGATAAAGGTTAAAGAATCTATTTTTCCAACCTCCCGCTTTTTGAGGGATAATAAATCCTATTAATAAGCCAAGAAGTAATACTAAAGGAAATACAAACAGTTTCTATGCTGAAGGCGACAATGACCTTCTACCTGCGCATGGATGATTTTATCAACTAACGTAACGCTCTCCAGTAAATGAATTCCAATGTCGGATCGGTGTCTTAAATACAAAGTTATTTCATGACCATTTTTTCAGGTTTTATTGTAGGTGGTTTGGTACATTAGGTGAATCTTTTGTTACCGTTTCAACGAAAATGTTGTCGTGAAAGGGTGTTTGACTACTTTTATTCACGGGTTGGCCAGTTTGGATTAGCTGAATAAGGTTTTGAATATCTTCCTTTGTGGCAGGCTGTTTTTGCTGTTTTAATATGTACCCTAATTGTCCGCTGGACTCCAGTGTTGCAAATTGCACATCATTTATTGCTGAAATTCCAGACTGCCGAAGCCGAGCCTCTAATTTATCTACAGGCAGACGCAGTCTTTGTAAATTTTTTTCGTTTAAAGTCCCGTTTTCAATTACAGGAACTGCTTTTCCAGAAATAATGGTCTCACCGCCATCAAATTTTAGTTGCAGGTATTCCGTAACAATAAGACTTAAAATGAGTAAAAGTGCAACACCGAAGGTCGTCCAAAGCCCCTTTCCTGTGACAGGCTGAATAAGAAGCGTTCCAATCCCAATCATAATGACCGTTTGGGGAATTGTCATCTGAGAGATTGATCTCCTTCCGCTTATTCTTAAGAGGATACTACCGATAACAAAAATGAGAATTGTTTGCCATATAAGATTTAAATCCATTTTTTTCTCCTTGTGTAGTGTAATTAGATGAAACTTATTCTTTGTAGTGTAACTCTCTGATATTCATCCTACTGGTGAAAATCAGATAAAGAGATAGCTCCATGTATTACTTCATAAAGGGTTCCCATTGCCAATTGTTAATTTTGAAATACTAATGAATGTTCAATAGGTATTAAACTAACTGGTGTTTATGTATAAGATCAGCTGCCGAACCAAGCGAATTTTATATTTAATTACCATGAAAATAAGTTTCTTCAAGATTAGCTAAATAACAAGACTTAAGAAGACCCTGCTCTCGTTTTTAAAAGAGAGGAGAGACTTAAATCTATGGATTGGTTGACGGAATTAAAGTCAGTATCAGTATTGACACTTCGTATCCATTTTCGTTCTCTGTGGTGAAGCGCTGATTTTTGCGCTTCATGGATGGCTTAAGGGGCAGAATTGTTAAGAATATATTCTGTTTTGTCACATTAAACAAATACCGTGTAACCCCAGTTGGAATTCAAATCGAAATAAAAAATGGCCTATACTTTTAAAAGAATAGGTCACACTTTTCTGTTCCTTATTTTGTTTATCGACTTGTAATTTTTTGTACAGCTTTTTCAAATCAATGTGTAAATAGATAATGCTGCTTGAATATTTTACTTTTTACACTTTACCTAGAATAAGCATTCTTAGTAATGGATTATATTGAATATTTAATTTATCCATTAAGATTGCTGCTTCAATAAACGGAGTCATTAGGGCAGAGAATATGTCAACTTGAAAATGTAGTGTTAATAACACTATATTTAGTATCTGCCTTAAGTAAGGATTTATTCAATTTCCTTTTTTAATGATTTGAGTACGATCTTCCATCTGCGGTAGCTCCTCAAACCAACCATTTTTAATCTTAATTTTGATTCCCTCTTGTCCATAGAAATATACATCCTTGGCTATTAATGTGGTTTTCATGGATATATCATTTCTTAAACTGAAGAAATACCCAAAACTGTTTCCAACAAGTCCAAATCCATTTAGAAGGTAAACACAATGCATCATAAGCTTATCGGAGAATGGTGCGACTGTTGAAGTAGTTACAGTACTACCTGAAGTAGCAGAAAATTGAACGTCGCTTTCCAGAAGAATTTCTTCCATTATTTTAATTTGTTTCATTGCCAGATCTTTTCCTTTCACAAAATACTTTTTCACTTCTTTGTTCTGTGCACATTGTGCAAAACCAGTAATCAATTGCAAACCAATATTATTGGTTTCGACCCCGTTGTGAAGAATGCCAATTTCAAGGTCATTTAAAGCCCTTTTTTTATTTTTCATGTAGCTATTACTTTCTATATATTCAGTTGTCTTTGGCATTGTAACCTTTGGCGGAAGAGCGAGAATCCCCTTTTCTAGTAAATATAGGGTAGCTACCTTATAGATTTTTTGAGTGACAGAGGTAAGTCCCTCATAAACCTCCATAATGTCGTCATTTTATGACATATTCATGTTAATCGTGTACATCCCCATACTCACTTCCTTTAAAATACGAACAAACATAATATCGAATTCGTTGTCATATAGCTTAGGTGCTTCCAAATTCACATCGGCTGTTGTAAAACCAGCAGGGTTCACCATTCCTTGTTTTTTTGAAAATTCCCTCCATTTTTAAAACATAATAATCTAGCTCTTGCCACAATCCGCCCAAAATATTTCTTGCTTGTTGGTCGTCCGATTTCTCAATGAAATAGTCCAACATTCTCAAAATCAGTGTCATTTCATTGTAAGTAAGCCACAGTGTTCCCACTTCTGATGCACATATGGGGTTTTTTGTTAGGGTTACAGTCATCAACCTCCTGCTCTCTATTTTGCTTTAAGCCAAAAACAGACCCAATGGTCGTTGCTTTTAATTTACCCATTATTATTCATAAAATTATTTTCCCTGAGAGGAAAATTAATAAAAGAATTTTCTTATGGGAAAAATAAGGGCAGTGGAGTGCGATGGTGATTCATCTTGATCGGAAGGGAACTTAGGCGGAAGAAATCCTTCGAATAAGTGAGCATTCGTGGGATTGAGGGAGGTTGGAAATCTCAAGAGCGACGTTGACTATGTATTCGCCACTTGTTGGTGCTAATCCATCAGAAGGTTTGTGGTTATTTCGCAGCTTTAATCACCGTATTCCAGCATCTAAATTGAATTCCATTCAAGTAGTATATAAGGGTTTCTTGTTGACAATTTTTAAAATTTGGCATATCTTATACTTAACTTAATAATCGGCAGATGTTTATTTTTACCTTTTTAAATATTTTGGTCTTTAGCATTCTTTTAATATTTTATATTGACTGGATGAAAAAGTGTCCTAATATAAAAAGGGAGAGTAACGTAAATCGATTTCATAATCAAGGGACTAAATTAAAGTTATACCGATGTTTTCTTTAGTCGAGAAAATTAAAACATAAAATAATATGACCTATAAAAAGGTAGCTCTTCAAAAAACTGCGCTGAAGTTAGTTGAAGTGAAGCCGACAATTTTCAAGATTCAATGATTTAAAATCATCATTGAAGTTTTGAAGTTGTCGGTTTTTTTATTGAAAATAAAAACCTTTAACCAATAAAAGAAGTAAATAAAATTGTATGAAATTCCAGAAAAAATACCACCTTAATTAAAAGGATTTTTTGTCCGTTATGATTTTAAAAAAGGGAGAATTTGAAATGTTAGATTCACTTAGTTTGTCATCATTGTTAACATTGTTTTTTATTATGCTTATTGCTTCTGGGCTAAGTGGACTATTATTTTTACATCCACGAGTACCTTTGAGTTATGTTCGTATTCATATTGGTATCGTGGCATTACCGCCTTTGGTTTCCTTAGTGTC
>JAPSLU010000304.1 GCA_031180405.1 Bacillus sp. (in: firmicutes)
CTTTTCCACTTCGAACTTCATTGTCAGGTTGAAAACTCTTGAATAAGCTTTTTGGGTATTTTCTTTATATCCTTGAAGAAAGGCTGTTTTTGTTTCGGGGTTAAACATGGTTACACACCTTTCTTATGAAGCAGGAATACTATAAATTTATAGTTCGACTTCCTTGAATTTATACTACTATAAATTTTCATTTTAAATCAAGTGTTATTTAAGTCTTTCAGGAATAAATTAAAGAACCCCAAACGAGTATTTAATTACCAGTTTGGAGTGATAAAATTAACCTGTTTGACAGTAAATTAATTCGACCATACTAATTCCTAATTCCTATTTAGTAAGTACTTCACATTCAAGAAAATATTTCATTGATTCTTTTGCGGTCAAAATCTAAAATCCAATGATTATACTTCTCATAAGCCTTCCGTACTACCTCCGTACTATTTGATTTCTCCATCATCTACTTTCAACTCTCAAACACAATTAACACAATGATGGATGATGAACATTATTAATTGTATAATGTTGGTCAGATAACAATAATTTTAATAATATGAAAAGGTGAGTACTTGTGTTTCTTTCTGAAAAAGAACTGGTCAACAGATTAATTGAACATTACGATAAATACTTTACCGTACAGGAAATCGGGGCTGGTTATGGCATTTCAGACTTATTAATAATTAGAAACAAAACAGAATTAATTCGATTTATGGAAACCCGTAATGGAACGTACTTAAAACACCTTGATGATATTCGAGTTTTTGAATATATCCGAAAAAGAAATGGAGTGACATTAGATGAAATGATGGCAAAATTATACATATCAAAATCAAAATTAAGGTACTCTATTGTTAAACGCCTAGAAGAAATTGGTGCGGTTATAAAAAAGGAAAATTTTTATTACAGAGGATCTAATTTTAAATTATTTTGTCCGAACGTAACTGCATTTGAAGCAAAGCTTGAAGATTGGAAAAAGGGACTTGCTCAAGCAATAAGATACCAACGATTTGCCGATAAATCTTACTTGGCTTTAGATGAAAAGTTTGTTCATAGAGCCAATCAGGAAGAGTTTTTAAAGTATAATATCGGTTTAATTAGCGTAGGGCCTAAGGTCAAAGAAATAATAAAGCCTATTTCTCAAAGACCACTAGACCCAATTATGAGATATAAAGTTGCCGAGGAGACCATTTCAAAAATTCATTTTACATGTGAGAAGCTTCACTTAACGTAGACTTTGACACTTCTAAGATAACATCTCTCCAAACCTCTAGATGGGAGTGTCCAAAGTTTTTTATCCGCTTTTCCTTATTAATTTCCTTTGTTAATTGGATAGCCCCTTCTACATTGGAAAGAAATTTATTCATTCTACCTGCTGGCTGCAATAATGATAATTCTAGCATTTGTTTGTTTTTAACAAAAATATGATGCTTAATTACATTGTTGAATTCGTACAATTGATTAGTATTACTGGAACCTTGGCAAAAGTCACAACGACATATGCAATTTTTACCGGCATTTGTTGAAAGAACATCATCTAGTATATTCTGATTAAACAATCCCATTAGTTTTTCAACGTAATATCGTCTCGTTGTTCCACCTCCTTGTTCTCGTTCAAGGTATTCTTTTTTGAAATTGTCGCTTTGTCCTAGACCAGCTGAAACTGTATTGGCTCCGAGTGCAATTAATCCCAGCGAAAAATCATTAATACGTGAGAGTATTATTTCTTTTTTAGACTCGGCTAGCATTTTAACTAAATACGCATACGATAGATAATGGTTACTATTTGTAGTATCAAAATTACCCGATATTTGTAAGTAGTATCCATCTGGATTTGCTGAGGTAACTAAATTAACAAGCTCCTTAATATAATTGATATCTTCAAATTTTCCTATTTCAAATGATATGCCATAATAAAGAGGTTTGTTAATACCAGCGCTTTTAAGATAAGATTTACCTTCTTTATAAGCATTGTAATCAACGTTCAACCATTCATCTCTATTATCTTCCAAGAAATGGTAAGGAGATAGTAATATCGTTGCATTATAATGTTCTTGTAGGTCGATTACCTTTTTTACTCGTTGCTGTAATGAAGAATTATTTAAAAAGTCTTTAGGGGTTTCTTTTCGCAATGCACTAACTAGATAAGGAATTTTTTTATATGTTGGTTTAGTTGTAAAAGCTGAATAACCCAATGTTTGAGTATATGGATCAACAATTAGCCTCACATTGCTTTGGACCAGCTCTTGGTAGTTTTTATCAGAGTGTAGTAATTGGGGAGCATTAAAAATAGCTCCGTTAATTGAGTGACTATTGTTATATTCAACAACAGCCTTTGCATCATTTTGTATTACCATTGGCAAAAATTCAATGTTAGGATTAAAATATATTTTTGTGATTTTTGGCGTAGTTCTCACATCAGGCTTTTTATATTTTTCTAATAACAGAACGATATCGTCAAAAGAAGCATTTCTTTCAAAAGGTTGTTTCTTTAATAAAATGTCAACTAATTCAGATATCTCAATCGGAACAGAAGGAATTTTCGATGCTAGTGGTTCTGGCCTTTCATTAAGAATTTTATTAATAGCTTCAAGTTGATTGTTCATCTTTAATGGTTTTTCACCTGAAATCAATTCATACAAAATAGCTCCTGCTGAGTAATAATCTGCCCTGAAGTCAATATCTTTTGCAGAACGCAGTTGTTCAGGTGCCATGTAAGCAAAGGTTCCCATTCCTTGCCCTGTAGTAGTGAGGGTACTTGCATCTATTAATTTTGATATTCCAAAGTCAAGTATTTTTATCTCTAAACTATCGTTTGTAACAATTATATTTGATGGTTTTAAATCTCGGTGGATAATATTACTATCATGGATAGCTTGTATCCCTAAATAAATGTTTCTAACAAGAAAACAAGCTTCTGAAACAGATAAAGTCTTGCGGTCAATAAGAGCCTCAAGGGTTTCTCCTTCAACATACTCCATCACTATGTAACGATATTTTTGTATGCCATCACTAATAAATCCATCATCTACATACTTTACAACACTATTATGAGTAATAGATTTAAGAAGATTGATTTCTCGTTCGACTCTTTTTGAATTTACAGCTTCTTTATCTAAAATATTTTCTCTTATTAATTTCAAGGCAAAACTCATTCCATTTTTTTCAACTTCATATGTAGTTCCAAAGTTACCTGCACCAAGTGTCCGAATAATACTGTATCCATTGATATCATTCATAAAGAAGCCTCCAATCATTGGAAATCAACTATAGTTCCATTGAACCACAAAATTACAAATAATTGAAGGGAAACTTAAATAGCTATCGTAATCGAATGAAAACTGTCGAGAAACTTCAAAACTCTTACAAAAAAAATAAAATTTGCACATATACTTTCTTTCGATAACTTATTATTTGTATTACACAGTTAATTTATCCGATTACCTTCCCGGTTATAAATAATCCTATCAACCAACTTCTTCAAAGCTTTATTCTGATCTTCCGGTGTTGCCGCTAAACTCCACATCACTTTAATTTGTTCTTCTCTGGTACTACCTCTCTAAGCTTTGATTTTCCATAAGTTATGTATCCAAGATGAACATCACTTATAAACGTCGAAAAAAGAAACCCCAGACGAGTAGTTGGTTACTCGTTTGGGGTCAAGCTAATATATTAGCTTTTTTGTTCCAATATCTTCACAATTACTTTATACAAAGCAAACTCTACTGTCCCGCCTTTTCCCATGTAGTTCTTTCCTTCTTTGCATACGTCAACTTTATAACCATACCCTCTTTCTTTAGACTCAATTACAAACGTAAAGTCATGATCTGATAGCCAGTAAAGTAAATCTTGTATACTCGGCAACCATATTCCTCCAGAAATAACTTCCTCAGGTGCTAATAAGTCTCCTTGTGGTAGAATTCTGCCACCTAGTATCCATTCTTCACCTTTAAAAGAGTAAAAGTCACAAGGCGCTATTTCTCCATCATAATAAGTTTTTAGGAACCCAAGTTTATGCAGTTCCAATGCTTGTTCTTTAGTCAAATACATGTAATCACCTCACTATTTTATCTTAATTTTTAGACCAGTTGGACCTTTATGGACGTTCGGTAAATAATTTCCATATTTATCAGCGTCCGCTACCCATCGTAATTCATTTCCCCGCTTTTCGAACACCTTGTAAGCTTTTCCTTCTTGACCATCCCTTCCTGCATGCCCTTCTGTATCCCTAGCCCAATAAAGTCCAGTTTTCGGGTCTTGGTATGCAGATACTTTAGAACCATTTATATTATAGTCAATTTTACTACTAGCACCTGTCTTAATATCCCATGGTGTAGTAGAATTCTTTAAACCCGCATAAGATGTTAATGAGCTAGGATCATAGTTAAATCCTGCCTGAAAATCTGGAAACCCTTTTTCAATCTGGTCTGCCATATAACCTTGAAGCAATCTTGTCTTTAACTTCGACCTCATTTCTTGGTCTAGACTATAGTAGAACTCATTATCACCACTTACCCATCTTACGTAGTTATAGTCTTCTTTAAACGACGACCAGTAATTCTGTTGACCATAACCTGGTCCAGCAACTCCAATATAACCACTAACACTTCCGTTATCTATAACAGGTCGACCTGCAAAGTCTCTATCGTCACCCAGATAAATACTACTTTCTGAATTACATCCACCCCCATGAGCATATTTACCATTTGCAGAAACGCAGTAGTTTCCAGTCGGGTCAATATTAGCAATAGGATTATTATGCACGTACGTATATCGGTTTAAGGATAGAGGATTATCCACCGAACCCTTATAAGTATCCTCCGAGATAAACCGCCCGATCTTCGGATCATAATACCGGGCTCGCAAATAATAGAATCCGCTCTCTTTGTCATACATCTCCCCCGCATACATAAACGGGTTAGAAAGCGTCTCCTTAACCTTATCCGCGATCAAGTTGCCCCAGATGTCATACTCATAAGTATTCAGGACATTCCCACTCGGGTCTTTAATCTTAACAACATCACCGTGGCTATTGTAATAGTAATTGCCTTCAAGATTCGACGCATAGTCTTTTCGCCAAATCAACTGGTTGCCAAACACATTCCGCGCCTTGACCCTGCCATCCTGCGTCAGCTCTTCAATCACTTGCCCATTCAAATAGACGTAGTGAGTCGTATCCGTCACGCTGCCAGTCTGTTGTTTCGTCGCACGCAGTCCA
>JAPSLU010000305.1 GCA_031180405.1 Bacillus sp. (in: firmicutes)
TTTGACCATTTCAGTTCTTGCAGATCGTAACACTTGTTTTCCTTCATCAGCGCTGGCTATAAATCTTTCTACAGGTGATAAATTACCTTCCATTTCGCAGATTGCCCAATTTTTACAGAAGGTGGTCGTAATTTTACTTGGACCTTTCCCCATATGCTTCTTCCGGAATGAGCGTACGATATTACTAAATTCTGCTTCGTACTTGTTCATAATTTCCTCCTACCTACTAGAGGTTTTAGCATGAGGTATTTTACCATACCTTCTTGCAATGTGGAAGTATTATTACCCAGCTATTGAGTTCTTCGCAGCAGATGACTGTTGCTCTCGAAGTCTGTTTATATCTTTACGTATCACAATAGATACAATTAAAGCAAGTACAAATAGTCCTGAGAAGAATGTCAAACTCGTCCCATAACTTCCTGTTGTATCCTTCATCCATGCAGCGAACATTGGACCAGCTAATCCAGCCGCAGCCCATGCTGTAAGAATATATCCGTGAATAGCACCCAATTGTTTCGTTCCAAATAAATCCCCAATATATGCTGGTATAGCAGAAAAGCCACCACCATAACATGTATATACAACAGCTAACATAACTTGAAATAAAAATGCTTCTGATGTATGCGGTAATATAGCAAATAAAACAATTTGCAATACAAAGAATGTGGTATACGTATTTGGACGACCAATATAATCAGATACAGTTGCCCAGCCAAGACGACCTAATCCATTAAATATCCCTAAAATTCCAACAAGTGCTGCAGATTCAGCTGTTGTTAGACCAATACTTTCTTCAGCTAGAGGCTTAGCAGCAGATAATATCGCAATTCCACAAGTTACATTAATGAATAACATAACCCACAAATAATAGAATCTTGATGTTTTAATTGCTTCGTTTGCAGTTAATTGTGATAGGTCTTCTTTAAATCTTGCGTTTCCTGCTTTTGCTTTCGCTTCAAATCCTTTTGGTGCCCAACCAGCAGGTGGTTTTTCTAAATAAAGTGATGATAAAGTCATAATGATTAAATATGAGATACCTAAAATGTAAAACGTATTTGCTGTTCCTACTGAATTAATTAAAGCTTCCATTACAGGACTTGCAATTGCAGCTGCAAAGCCAAATCCCATTATGGCCAGGCCTGTTGCAAGTCCTCGTCTATCTGGGAACCATTTTACTAATGTTGATACAGGAGCAATATAACCAACCCCAAGTCCAATACCACCAAGCACTCCATATGTAATATAAAGGAACGGTAGAGAGCCTGTATTAACAGCTAATCCTGAACCGATGATTCCGACACCAAAGAATCCAGCTGCAAGTAAACCAGCTGCTCTTGGCCCATATTTTTCAACAAAGTGCCCTAAAAAAGCTGCTGATAAACCAAGAAATAAAATGGCAATACTAAAGGTTAATTGTACTTGTGAAGCCGTCCATCCAAACTCTTCCATTAATGGATTCGTAAAGTTACTCCACGCGTAAACAGATCCAATTGATATGTGTATCCCTACTGCTGATGCAGCAATTAGCCAACGATTTTTTGTCTTTTTCATGTAGTCATCCCCTTATTCTAGAACGCTTCTGACCTAGTCTTATATTCAGACTAGTTTTAGGTTTTTTTCATAAGCGTAAGTCCAGCCAACAGACTACACAAACACTTTTTGAGTAAGAGTATTTAAGGACCCTTCACTCAGCTTCATCTCTTAATAAATAACAAAGAAAAACCGTCAACCCCCTTAAATGTTGGCAAATATCCATTTGCCTATCATAAAGGTGATTGACGGTTAGTTTCAAGCAGGAATCGCTACTATCGGACCAACAGTTAATCGCTTTCAAAACTGGAACAGTTTGAGCCGACGACAGGATCGCTATCTCGGAACAAAATGTTACAATATCATGAACTTTGTATCGAAATAGTAACATGTAATCTATTATCGTGCAACAATAATTTTCGTTTTTTTCATTACAAGTTTTTCTTAAATGAAAAGAATGTAAATCTTTATTACTTGTTAATAGAATCATAATGTGTTTATATTTTATACTATCAACAAGTATAAAAATATTTATGGATGATAGTATAAGAAAAGCTAAGGCTTCCCCAATTAGAGCCTGGTGATTAGTAAAAGTTTTCTTATGTATCTAAAGATTAGGTGAGATGAAAAATGGACATGAAAATGAGCATTACTCAACAAATCCGAAAATATTCAAATGGGCATCTAGTTGATACAACAGATAGCATCGTGACAGAATTCCCCTTAACTATTTTCGTAAACAATGAAGAATTTGCAACAATGGTTTGTACTCCAACCCATTTTGAGGAAATGGTTGTTGGATTTTTAGCATCTGAAGGTGTTATTCGTTTTTACAATGAAATTGAATCACTTTCAATTGACGAAGATGCTGGATATGCCTATGTAAAAACAAAAACGCAAGTTAAAATAAATCACCAGCATTTTTCAAAAAGATTTATAGGCTCTTGCTGTGGTAAAAGCAGACAATTTTACCTTCTAAATGATATAAAAACTTCAAAAACATCGATGAGCAAACAAACACTTACCCCATCACAATGCATCTCCTTAATGAAAGAAATGCAAGAAAGCAGTATCGTTTTTCAAGATACAGGAGGTGTACATAATGCTGCTTTATGTACACCTGATAGGATGATTATCAGCCGCACTGATATCGGTCGTCATAATGCATTAGACAAATTATATGGCTATAGTATTTTGAATCAAATCCCTGTTCGTGATAAAATTATAGTATTTAGTGGCAGAATTTCTTCTGAAGTTCTTGTTAAAGCATCAAAAATCGGAGTAGGAATCGTTTTATCAAAATCAGCTCCAACAGACCTTGCTATAAAACTTGCTGAAGATCTTAATATTACAGCTGTAGGTTTTATTAGAGGCTCTTCATTCAATATTTATTCTCATCCAAGTCGAATCGTTGAGATAAAATAAAGGGAGGAATCGTATTGGCCAAACATGATTCTGTATATGATTACTTTAATCGCCCCCTACGAGATTTACGAATATCTGTTACAGATAAATGTAATTTTCGTTGTACCTACTGCATGCCTGCAGAAATATTTGGACCAGACTATCCTTTCTTAAAAAGAAATGAATTGCTTTCCTACGAAGAAATCGAGAGGCTGACAACCATTTTTGTACAAGCATTAGGCGTGAAGAAAATTCGCATAACCGGTGGAGAACCATTGATGCGAAAGGATTTATCTACCCTTATCGAACGGATAAATCAAATAGATGGCGTTGAAGATATCGCTATGACAACAAACGGTTACTTTTTACCGAAATATGCAAAAAAGCTAAAATCTGCTGGATTGAAACGTGTTTCAATTAGTCTTGATTCCTTGAGTGATGACGTATTTGGTAAAATAAATGGTCGCGGTGTTTCTGTAAAGTCTGTTTTAGATGGGATTGATTCAGCAGCTGAAGCAGGTTTGCAGGTTAAGATCAACATGGTTGTAAAACAAGGAATGAATGATCATGAAATTATTCCAATGGCAAAGTTTTTCCGTGAAAAAGGCCATATTTTAAGGTTTATTGAATTTATGGACGTTGGAAATACAAATCAATGGAATCTTAAAGACGTTTATCCTAAAAAGCAAATTATTGAAGACATTCATCAAGTCATGCCACTTGAACCTATTAATCCGAATTATACTGGTGAGGTAGCCAGTCGTTACCGATATATCGGTTCTACGGAAGAAATAGGTGTTATTTCTTCTGTTTCAGATGCTTTTTGCTCTACATGTAATCGTGCTCGTCTTTCTGCAAGTGGTTCTCTTTATACTTGTTTGTTTGCTTCTAAAGGGCATGATTTACGTGAGCAAATTCGTTCAACTAAAACGGATGAAGAGCTTACTGACCATATAAAAACCATCTGGAACGGTAGAAAAGATCAATATTCAGTTGAACGAAGCGATGCATCCACAGTACGAAAAAAAATCGAAATGTCACACATAGGAGGCTAAACCCACTATGAGTACTTGTAAACTTAATCATTCACTCGATGATGTTAAGAAAAAATTAAGGGAACAATCCCCTTTTCTTGAAGCTGTGTTAGTAGAAAAGTGCACTTTGTTTTTGGAAACAGAACTAAAACAATCAGAACTAAATGAATTATTTCATTTACTAAAAAAATATGATCTTTCCTCAGCTGAAGAGAAAAACAGACGAAACGCTGAAATCGAAGCGTTAATAACTTTATAATTATATTAATATACAAAAAGGATAGCCTTAGCTATCCTTTTTGTATATCATGTTATCGTCATATTCCTTTAATTGTTGTACTAGTTATTTTTAGGTGTTTGTGTTTTTAAAAAGGTAAAATTGATCTATCCCTCCGAGATAATACCCTGCAATACTTGCCATTAACAATAGTTTCTCTACCGTATAAAGTATTGGGTTTGTGCTTACTGTCGCTGATATAAAAAGTCTAAGTACATAAAATGCTCGTACTAGTAACGCCAGAATTGTTGCTACTCCTATTATTAAAGAGATACCGACTAAAAAAAATAACTTTATATACGGATAGCAAATGCTTCGAAAAAGGTTGCATACTCTTTCCCCTCCCTTTGCAATTACTCCCTGGATGAAACCTCCTGCAAATCAATCTATAACTGAATCAGCCTCAAACCATTGTATTTAAAAGCGTCCAAATAGTCTCCATTTCTGTCCTCTTAACTAATTCGTGGTTATATATCTCCATAAATTGTTAAATTCCTTACATAATAGAGTGGAAAATTTAAGCTAGTTTGAAAAATTTCTTCACCGTTATACCGCTCCTCTTCCCTTCATAAAATAGACTTCTCATTTTGTTCAGAAAAAAAACAAAAATTCACTATTTTGTGACTTTCATCACTGTTATAAAGAATCTCTATTGATTTTTTTCATTGACTTTATCTTTAATTCATAATATAATTTATCTCGGAGTTAGAAATCTTTAAGTTGAGATATTTTAAATTAAGCTATTTTATTGGAGGAGAAAAATAATGACAAAAACAAAATGGAATCTTGATCCAACACACAGTGGCGTTGACTTTTCAGTAAAACATATGATGTTTGCTACAGTTAAAGGTGGTTTCGAAAGCTTTAACGCTGAGATTGAAGCTGATCCAAC